>JAJDAM010000587.1 GCA_029261905.1 Deltaproteobacteria bacterium | reverse complement strand
ACCTGAAGGGGAAGATGATCTCGCTCGCGACGGAAACCGAGCGCACCCTCTTCTTCGATTTCCTGCCGCTCGCACTCGGAAAGATCCGCGGTTTCCAGACCCGCTTTCACCTCTACACCGTTCCCGGGCAGGTCTTCTACGACGCCAGTCGCAAGCTGATCTTGAAGGGTGTCGACGGTGTGGTGTTCGTGGCCGACCGCCAGATCGAGCGGATGGAGGCCAACCTCGAGAGCCTCGACAACCTGAAGCTCAACCTCGCCGAGCAGGGCTACGAACTCGACAAGACGCCCTTCGTGATCCAGTACAACAAGCGGGACCTTCCGAATTCCGCGCCTCTCGAAGAGGTTCGCAGGCTCCTCAACCCGACGGGCGTGCCGGATTTCGAAGCGTGCGCGACGACCGGCCAGGGCGTGTTCGAGACGCTGAAGGCGGTCGCTCGATGCGTCCTTCGCGACCTCAAGCAGATGAGCGGCTGAGGGATCTTCAGAAGGCTTGACGAAGGGTGTAGAATCGCCCCCATGCCGCACATCAACGTCCGTTCTCGGAAGGTTTACTACGAACTCCACGGCGAGCACGAGGGCATCCCGCTTCTGCTCATCATGGGTATGGCGGGTTCCTGCAAAGGCTGGCTGCCGCTGCAGGTACCGGACTTCTCGCAACAACACCGGACCTTGATCTTCGACCACCGCGGCGCTGGTGAAAGCGACGACTGCGACGAACCGCTTTCGATCAGAGCAATGGCCGACGACACCGTTGGGCTGCTCGATGCGCTGGAAATCGAGAAGGCCGACGTCCTCGGTGTCTTCATGGGCGGGATGATCGCGCAGGAAATGGCGCTGGGTCATCGCGAGCGCGTGAATCGGCTGGTTCTGTGTGGCACTTACGCTCGCCCTGACGCGAAACGCCGGATGCTGTTGCAACAGTGGCGTGAACTCGCGCTGCTCAAGGTGCCGATCGAAGTCATGGTTCGAGAGCGGCTGCTCTGGACGCTGCAGGACGAGACGCTGGAACAAGCCGATCTGATCGATCAGATGGTGACGTTCTTTGCGCGCGATGGCTTGCCGATCTCCGAAGAGGTCTTCGCAAACCAGTGCCAGGCCTGTATCGACCACGACACCGCCGATCGGTTGCGCGAGATCGAGCAACCGACCCTGGTGATCTGTGGGCGCAGAGACCGCCTCACACCTCCCGCACTCCATCGCGAACTCGCCGACGAGATCCCGGGCGCGCACATGGTCACCATGCAATACGGCGCGCACCTGGTCGTCGCCGAGTCGGCCGAGCGTTTCAATAGCGTCGTGCTGCAGTTCCTGGCGGATACGTAGAGCAACAGCACGGCCGCGCGCGGGCCCGATCAGCGCCCAGCGTGGTTCTTGCGGGCCACGTACGTGACGACGGACGTCGTGATGTGAATGCTTCCGAGGCGCGCGATCTGTTCGCGAGCGTGACTCGCAAGGCGTTCCATCTTTTGCGCGCTGCGTGCCCCGGTGTGCGCCATCGAGGCTACGTAGGCGCACAGAACATCGGCATCCGCGACATCGAGAGAGTCGTGGAACCAGTGCTGCGAGACCGAGTCGAACACCGCACAGAGTTCGTTACCGGCCCCTTCTGCGTCGAAGAAGTCCTCCGTTCGACCGACCCGCCGCATCGCGGTCTCGATCTCGAATCGGTCGATCAGTTCGCGCAGTTCGATCAGATGCGGCCAGTCGTTGGTCGAGACGACGCAACGCCCGCCAGGTCGGACTACGCGACGCAGCTCCGACAACGCCGCCGCGCGGTCGGGCACGTGATACATCATGTGATTCGAGACGACGAGATCGAAGGCGTCCGAGGCGTACGGTATCTGCTGGACATCGACGGCGTCGAAGCGCGCTTCGACACGGGCCCGTCCCAACCGCTCGGCCGCTTCGTCGAGCATGCCCTGCGATGAGTCTGCGAGCGTCAGTTCGATCCCCGCCGGCAGATGTGCGCGATTGTCGCGCCAGATGTTCCCCGTCCCACAGCCGACATCGAGCACGCGCTCGCCGCCGACCAGAGCGAGTTGCTGGTAAGCCCATTCGAGCCACGGAATCGGCCCGTTGGCGAAGAGCTCGTAGATGCGAACCCGCGCATCGAAGTTTGCGGAATTGCGATACTGCGCTTCGACCTGCTCGGGATCGTCCAACCGTTTCACGGCACTTCCCCTCCCGACGCCTGCCAGGCCGCAAACCGCACTCGGCCCGGGCTCGTTCGGCCATCTGACACCGAAGGCCCACGCCGAGTTCTTTGCATCGGAACCACATGCCGGTCGTGATGTCCCCCCGAGGACTCCGGCAGATATCCGAGGCTAGCGCGAGCCATCCGATCGAAAGGTCAGGCGCGAGGCGGTCGGGGCGAGCACGTCGCTGCCCTGCACGGCCGACCGAAGCGCGCGGCCCGAGAGTGGAAAGCCAGCCCCGACGATGATGCGATTGTCGAAATCGGCCACATCGATCCGCAGTGTCGATCGAAACGTGTCTCGCATGGCTCGGGCGACGATGGCGGTCTCGTCGAGGGTATTGCTGACCAGGATTCCACCCGGCAACAGGCGCTTCGCCGCCAACCGATGGCCGGGTTCGGGGAGCCAATCGGGCTTGTGGACGGTTCGCCCGGAGCCGACGAACACATC
>JAJDAM010000586.1 GCA_029261905.1 Deltaproteobacteria bacterium | reverse complement strand
TCCGAAGTATTGCGAACCCGGGCTAGGAGGATGGCCAAAGGCGAAGCCTTCGGAAATCCGACGACGCAAAGGTTCCGCGAGCGGGATCCGACAGTCTTGGGTCAGGCTCCCAGAAGTGACGAGCGACCCTCATCGCGATGGCTCCCCAATCCCCAAGCGTCGACATACACCCAGAAGCGAATCCACCGCTGCTGACGATGGCTCGCGCCAGGCCAGCAGGGTCGTCACCTGCGGCGCCTTGGGTGCCAGCGCCTTGTAGACCACATCGTTGCGACGGAGGTTCTGCATGCAGCCAGGTACGACCGATACCCCCATTCCCCCGGCGACCAGGCCGATGATGGTCTGCATCTGCCTCGCTTCTTGAGAAATCCTTGGCGTGAAGCCGGCGCGGTCCAGATACGAAATGATCTTGTCGTAGAGACTGGGTGCGAGGCTCCTTGGAAACAACACGAACGATTCACCTCGCAGTGCCTTGCCCGAAATGGCACCGGCGCGTCGCGCCAACGGATGCTCGCGGGGAACGACGGCGACCAGCCGCTCGCGGTAGATCGGCATCCAACCGAGGCTGGCATCGTTCTGTTCAGGAATCAGTATCCCCACGTCGATCGTCCCGTCGGACAGCCGGCGCAACTGTTCATCCCCCGTCAACTCCAGCAGGTCGACTCGGACGCCGGGATAGCGACTCGTGAACGCCTTCAGCAGGCCCGGTAACACGCTGTAGTCCGCGGTCGAAATGAATCCGACGCGTACCCGGCCCGACTCGCCTCTCGCGACGCACTGGGTGCGTTCCACCGATCTCGCCAGCTGATCGATGAGAAGCCGCGCCTCGTCGACGAACAACTCGCCCGCCTCGGTAAGAGCCACTCGGCGGCGCGAGCGATCGAAGAGCGTCACGCCACCGAGCAGTTCCTCGAGCTGTTGGATCTGCCGCGTCAAAGGCGGTTGGGTGATGTGCAGCTGCTCGGCGGCACGGCCGAAGTGCAGCTGTTCGGCGACGGCCAGAAACGACTGGAGATGCCTGAACTCAATCATACCTACAGAGTATCAATAGTGCTTTAATAATGCATTGGACGTGATCCAAGCTCGACGACATGCTCGTCGACACGTCACCCGCCAGGGAGCGCAGCAATGAGAACACCGGATACCGGCAGCACCCCGATCGGCAGACATCACTCGTCACCCGTCGTCGATGGACCCGATCGAACATTTTCACGCGCGATGCTGCGTGCGACCGGTTTCGAAGACGCGGATTTTCGCAAACCCATCCTCGGTGTCGCCTCGACCTGGTCCCGTGTCACACCGTGCAACATGCACATCGACGAGCTGGCACACGAGGCAGTCCGTGGGATCGACGCATCCGGAGGCAAGGCGATCCCGTTCGGCACCATCTCGGTTTCCGACGGGATCTCGATGGGAACCCAGGGAATGAAATATTCGCTGGTATCACGAGAGGTCATCGCGGATTCGATCGAAACGGTGGCTGGGGGATCGGGCTTCGATGGCCTTCTCGCGATCGGCGGTTGCGACAAGAACCTCCCAGGTTGCCTGATCGCGATGGCCCGGCTCGATCGACCGGCGATCGCTGTCTACGGCGGGACGATCTTGCCCGGGCGATACCAGAACCGCTCGGTCGATCTGATCACGGTATTCGAAGCCCAGTATTCATCGGTCGATCGCTCGGAGCTCGACCAGCTCGAGCGCCGCGCGATCCCCGGTCCGGGAGCCTGCGCGGCGATGTACACCGCCAACACGATGGCGTGTGCGGCCGAAGCCCTCGGCATGAGCCTGCCGGGCAGTTCCACGCAGAGCGCCGTTTCGGACGAAAAGCGCGACAGCTGCTTCGAAGCCGGCCGAGCGCTCGTCGAACTCGTCCGCCAGGGCATCCGGCCCTGCACGATCATGACGCGTTCTGCCTTCGAAAATGCCATCACGGTCGCCATCGCGTTAGGCGGCTCGACGAACCTCGTGCTTCACCTGTTGGCGATCGCCCGTTCGGTCGGCGTGCCGTTGTCGATCGAAGACTTCGCAACGATCGGTCGACGGGTTCCGGTGCTCGGCGACCTGAAACCGATCGGAAAACATTCGGTTTCGAGCCTGATCGCGATCGGAGGCGTCCTCCCACTGATGACGACCCTGCTCAAACGCGGCCTGCTCGACGGAGACTGCATGACCGTGACTGGGAAGACGTTGGCGGAAAACCTCAGCGACGTAGCGCCGTATCCCAGTGGCCAGACCATCGTTCGCTCTTTCGCCGACCCGATCAAACCGAGCAGTCATCTGGCGATCTTGCGCGGCAATCTGGCTCCCGATGGCGCGGTAGGCAAGATCAGTGGTCGCGACGGCCTGCGGTTTCGAGGCCGCGCGCGAGTGTTCGATGCGGAGAACACCGCAATGGAGCAGATCGTTGCGGGCACGGTGTGCGCGGGGCACGTAGTCGTGATCCGATACGAGGGGCCGCGCGGAGGACCCGGGATGCGGGAGATGTTGAGGCCGAGTGCGGCGCTGGTTGGGCGTGGCCTGAGTGGAAAGGTGGCGCTGGTGACCGATGGTCGATTCTCGGGCGGATCTCGCGGGTTCGTGGTGGGACATGTATGCCCCGAGGCTGCAGTGGGTGGCCCCATCGCGGTGGTTCGTGACGGCGACCCGATCTGTATCGATGCACAGGCCGGAACCATCGAGTTGTCCATCACTGCCGAAGAACTGGCCGATCGCCTGAAGAATTGGGCAATGCCCGAACGCGCGCCGCTTGCGGGTGTGCTCGGCCGCTACGGTCGGCAAGCAACCTCCGCATCACTCGGTGCGACGTTCGATTAGCGGCTACGACCGGATCTGCGACCTGTCCCTCCGACCGGACCTTCGAAAGCGTGGTACACTGCCCCCGAATTCGAAATCACACGGCATGCCGTTGTGAGGCTTCACGGAACGAACATGTTGCTGAACATCACCCTCCTCTAAGAACCCTCTGAGAATCCTCCCAGGACCGAGCGATCCGCTCGGTTGGGCCGCCCTTCTGATCCGCCTGGCCCGTCGTCGGTTCCCGCCAATCCACGGCTTCGGTCGGCCATTGGTACCTTTCGTCATTCGAGGTTCGTGATGCTGCAATCGCTCTCCATTGAATCGGATGTCCCGCTGCGTGTCGTGCTCGTCGGGATTCAATTGCCCGATCTATCACTCCCGCAGGTCGAAGCCTCACTCGATGAGCTGG
>JAJDAM010000585.1 GCA_029261905.1 Deltaproteobacteria bacterium | reverse complement strand
GGAACCGGAGCGGATCACAACCGCGCCCGCGTCGACGGTTTCGGAGCGGGCATCGCATACCTGATCACGCACTGCGCGCTCGGCGGCGAAGAACTCGAATCCATCGCACCCGATTGGCGCCAGCGCGACGAAGAGAGGCAGATCTATTCGGATGGCACGATGGCGCAGCACTTCAGCGACAAAGAGGTGAAGACGTTGGGAATGCGGCCGCTACGAGATCTGCTGCGCGGTAGGCTCTGAGGCGCTGTCGGTTGTACCAGGTGGGATTTCCTCGATCATGAAGCTCTCCGATCTTCTCGCACGTGGCGCAAATAAAATCTGGACCGTTGGCGACAAGATTCCATGGCACGAACCCGACTTCAGTTCACGGATGCTGCGCGAGCACCTCACGCAGACTCACGATGGCGCGAGCCGCCGGATCGAAACCGTCGAGCGACACGTGGCTTGGATTCACGAAGAGCTGCTCGAGGCGCGGCCATCGCGGGTTCTCGATGTCGGGTGTGGCCCGGGTTTGTACACGTCACGCCTGGCGTCGCTCGGGCACCACTGCACCGGAATCGACATCGCTCCTGCGTCGATCGAGTACGCGCGAGAAATTGCGCAACGCGGTTTTCTGGCCTGCGAATACCAACAGCGTGATGCCACCGAAGGAGACCTGGGCGCAGATTTCGAGCTGGCCATGATGTTGTTCGGAGAGCTCAACGCGTTCCGCCGGGATACGGCCGCGGCGCTGCTTTCGGAAATGCATCGCGCACTGGGCGTGGGCGGACAGATCGTGGCCGAGTTCGGCTCGCTGGCGCACCACAAACGCGAGGGGCTGGCACCGCCGCGCTGGCATACGGCGGAGTCCGGCTTGTTTTCGCGGGAGCCCCACCTGTGTCTGCGCGAGACCGATTGGAACGAAGCCGATCGAGCCGCGGGCCAACGCGATTGGGTGGTCGACATCGCCAGTGGGGAGGTGACGCTGTTCTCGCAGACGCTGCAGGCCTACACGGACGACGAAATTCGCGAACTGGTCGCCGGGGCGGGATTCACAGCCCTGCGAGCCTACGGTTCCGTGGCCGGCGAGCCGCACACTTCCGACTGCGAAATGACGGTGATCGTCGCCCGCAAGAAGTAGCCGAATCGATGCGCTTCGAATTGGAACTTTCATGAGAATCGTCGAAGGCGACCTGTCGAATGCGCAGGTGGTTGCGCTGTTGGCCGAGCACCTCGAGGCCATGGGTGAGAATTCTCCGGCGGAGAGCATTCACGCGTTGGATCTGACGGGCCTTCGCGAGCCGGAAATCGCTTTCTGGACTGCATGGGAAGATTCCGAACTGTTGGGATGCGGCGCGCTGAAGGAATTGGACGCGCGCCACGGCGAGATCAAGTCGATGCGCACCGCGAACGCTCATCTGAAACGGGGCGTCGCGTCTGCAATCCTCACCCATTTGATCGCCGAAGCGAACGGTCGATCCTATGCGCGGCTCAGCCTCGAAACCGGTTCTGGAATCGCATTCGACCCGGCCCATTCGCTCTACGTGAAGTTCGGGTTCGGCTACTGCGGACCTTTCGGGGACTATCGAGAGGATCCGTTCAGTCGCTTCATGACGCTGGCGCTGTAGGGATTCTCACAGAGCCCGTGTGCACAGATCACGGGACGGCTGAATCGACATCGAACCGGAATTCATGGCTCGCGTCGGGATCGTCGTCGATCGCGACGAATCCCAGAGTCCGGTAGAACGCGGACGCTTCGCTCGCGAACGTGCGGAGTCGAACCACCGAAAAGCTCTGTCGAGCCGCCCGCAGGGCCAGCTGGGTCAGCGCCCGCGCGATTCCGAGTCGCCGCGCGGAAGGCAGCACGTAGAGCCTGCGAAGGCGACCTACGGAAGCATCCGACACGAACGGATCGCGATTCAGTCCGCATACCCCGACCAGCCGACCCTTGGATCGCGCGATCAAGAAGACCTCGCCTGGATGATCGAATCGGTTCGTACCCGCCGACCATTCGTCGCGCAGGCGCTTCACGAACGCGAAGCCTTCGGCGGCGGATTCCTCGACGAGAACCCCGATCTCCTCCGGCAACTCGCTGGCACGCTCTATTTCGAAATCCGGGTTCGAGTCCACTGCACTCCTCGATCGCATCATCGCACGCCTACCGAGCCGAACGGTTCCACCGGGACAGCGATGTTCTGCCAACCCGCCGGCTCCTCCGAGCTCGTACGATCGGAGACGGTACTCGGCTCGGAGGCTATCGTCCTGGGATGGGAATCTCGATCTCGGTGACGTTGGCGGGGCTTTCGCGGCTCTATCCGGATGGGCTGCGGGGAATATTGGAAACGGCTCGAATCGCCGAAGAAGTCGGGATCGGTCAGATCGCGATGACCGATCACGTCGTGATCGGAAATCGGACTGACGCTTATCCGTACGGAGATTTTCCGTTTCCGAACGAAGAGCCGTGGCCGGAGCCGTTGACCGTGTTGGCTGCGATCGCCGGCGCGACGCGGCGGTTGAGATTGGCAACGGGCATCTTGATTGCGCCACTGCGTCCGGCGGCATTGCTCGCAAAGACGCTGGCCACCCTCGACGAGATGTCTGCTGGGCGCGTCGACATCGGCGTCGGTACCGGTTGGCAATCGGAAGAGTATGACGCCGTGGGGATTCCCTTCCGTGGACGCGCGTCGCGCATGGATGACACACTGCGCGCATGTCGCGCGCTGTGGACCCAGGCGCCGGCGTCGTTCGAATCCGACACCGTGACGTTCGAAAATCTGTGGTCGTTTCCACGTCCAATTCAGTCGGGTGGCATCCCGCTGTGGCTCGGGCTGGCATTGACCGAACGAAATCTCGCGTGTTTCAAAGAGTTCGATGCCGGTTGGATGCCGATGACTTCAGACCCGTCGGGCCTCGAAGAGGGCATCCAGACGCTTCGCAACGCGCGCAGCGAAGCCAATCTCGATCCCGACACACTGCGGGTGCGCGCCAACGCGCCGGTCGTGTCGGATCAAAAGGGCCGTCCGGATCTCGAGCGGACTCTCGACGGGCTCGCGGAACTGGCGGAGATCGGAGTCACGCAGGCCGCCTTTGCGTTGCCGCGATTCGTTCACCGCCCAGCGGACATCCCGGCATTCCTCGAGAGGCTTGGTGCGCACGCATGTTGAACGCAGACGACCTGACGCTGTGTGCCGGCACGATGATGAATGCGCCATTCGAGGCACACGTTCGCGCGGCCGTGGCGGGCGGTTTCCGGCGCATCTCGCTGTATGCGA
>JAJDAM010000584.1 GCA_029261905.1 Deltaproteobacteria bacterium | reverse complement strand
ACGCGATTCTCGCAAAGACGCCCCGCCTGGTGTTCACCCACCACGATCCCGACCGCGATGACGAAGCCGTCGACGGATTGCTCGAATTGGCACGCGAGCGAGCGGCCTCCGCGGATTTCTGTCCCACGGTCGACGCCGCGGCCGAAGGGATGACGATCGAGGTCACGCGAACAGATCGCCAGGTCAGCAAGGAGCGGGCAAGCCCGCTCCAATCCGAAGCATCGGCGCTATTGAGCGTTTCTCCACGGCGAGCGTCCACGGTGCTGATCGTCGACGATGACCCGGATATGGTGTTGCTGCTGGAAACGACACTTCGCGCCGATGGCATCCGGGTGTTGACCGCCACCGACGGCGACGGCGCACTCGAGGTCGCGCGCGAGAGTCGGCCGACGTTGATCATGCTCGATCTCGAGTTGCCCAGCAGGCATGGGCTCGAAGTCTGTAGAGCGATACGCGCCGAGCCCGACCCACGGCTGCGGGACATCCCGATTCTGATCTTGACGGGCCTGAAGCTGAAGGAGACCGACATCGTCGACGCGTTTACCGCCGGCGCGACCGACTACCTGACCAAGCCGATCAAGCCCACCCTCGTGCGCTCTCGTGTCCGGGGTTGGCTGCTCCGAACCAGCAGCGTGTAGGCGGCGGCCGTCATCGCACGCGCGCTCGTCGTGGGTGGTACCGGGCCAACGGGACACTTCATCGTCAATGGCCTGCGCGATCGGGGGTTTTCGATCGCGATGCTGCACACCGGTCGCCACGAACTCGAAGAGATCCCACCAGACGTCGAGCACATCCACACCGACCCCTTCGATATCGAAGTGATGGCCGGCGCGCTGGGTGACCGAAACTTCGATGTGGCGATCGTCTGCTACGGGCGATTGAGAAGGATCGCCGAGTGGCTGGTGGGTCGCACCGAGCGCTTTTTTTCGATTGGCGGAGCCCCCGCATACCGGGGATTCAACCATCCACGATTGTTCAGCCCAGCGGGCCTGCCCGTTCCCGTCCCCGAAGACGCCGAACTGGTGTCCTCGGAACCCGACGACCCGAAGGGCTGGCGGATCGTGCGAACCGAGCAGGCGGTATTTCGCGCACACCCATCGGCGACGCATTTTCGCTACCCGATCGTGTATGGACCCTACCAGTTGCTTCCCCGCGAGTGGTGCATCGTGAGGCGCATTCTCGATGGTCGGCGTCACATCATCCTGCCAGACGACGGCCTGCACCTGCAGACCTACGGCTACGCAGAAAATCTCGCGCATGCTGTGCTGCTGGCAGTCGATCAACCGGAGGCCGCCTGCGGTCAGATCTTCAATTGTGGTGACGACGAAGTGCTTACGCTGCGGCAGGTCGTCGAGATCATCGCCGACGCGTTGGGCGCGCGACTCGAGATCGTGTCGATGCCGTGGCGCCTGGCAAAACCGGCGCGTCCGCTGATCGGCATGACCGAGAACACGCACCGTGTGATGGATCTCGCCAAGCTGCGTCGAGATCTCGGGTATCGAGATGTCGTGCCCGCCCGGGAGGCCATCGCGCGTACCGCACGCTGGCTCGTGGAGAACCCGCCTTCGCGCGGAGGCGTCGAGGAGACTGCGCTGACCGACCCATTCGATTATGCGGCTGAAGACCGGTTGATCGGCGCGTGGAAGAGCGCGATCGCGTCGATGCCCGAAGTGAGATTCGAGACCGATCCGGGTTACACACTCGCGTATAGTGGGCCCGGAGGGCGCGCACGAACCGGCGAGTTCGAGTAGTGGCGAGATCCTTCGGCGCACCCGTGCGTCGCGGTTGACCCGGCTGGGGTCGACCTCCTAGCCTACCCCTGCCGCCCGGCAGCCCCGAGGAAACCAAATGTCCGACGCCGTACCCAGACACATCCCAACCGACGAGAGCGCCAACGCCGACGGGCACACTCCGGAACCCGGGTGGTATGGCCTCGAGTTCAATGACCGGAACGTTCAACTCGAGGACCCTTACAGCCAGTTTCGAGAACTGCGCGAGAGCCAGCCGGTCAACCTCACTCCCGATGGTGCGTGGCGCCTTTCTCGGTATGCAGACGTTCACAAGTTGCTTCGCAACGTTCCTTGCGGAATGCGGCGCCACAACGGTCTGCTGCCCGGTCAGGAGGTCGAAGATCCCGGTGCTGGAGTCTTCATGTTGCTCCAGGACCCGCCGAACCACACCCGGCTCCGCAAGCTCGTTTCGAAGGCATTCACACCCCGCGCGATCGAGGGATGGCGTCCGCGCGTCGAGGCGATTACGCACACGCTGCTCGATCGCGTGGCGCGCGCAGGCACGATGGATCTCGTCGCTGACCTTGCACTTCCGGTACCCGCCACGTTGATCTGCGAGATGTTGGGTGTACCGGCGGAAGACCAGGGCAAGTTCACGCAATGGACGACGGATGCAACCCACGGCCTTGCCGTCGTGAGGGGTGGTGGCGACGATGAAACCCGGCAACGGGTCGAGACGGCCGCGGTCTCGCTGTTGGGCTATTTCAACGAGTTGATTGCCGAGCGGCGTGGTAAGGATTCGGATGATCTGCTCTCGACGTTGATCACGGCGGAAGAGGAGGGCGAGAAGCTCTCCGAGGTCGAATTGCTCTCGCAGTCGATCGGCCTGCTGATTGCGGGATTCGAAACCACGATCGGTCTGATCGGCAACGGCCTGACGACGTTGATTCGCAATCGCGACGAGATCCAGAAGCTTCGGTCACACCCCGAACTGATCGAGAGCGCCGTCGAAGAATGCCTGCGTTATTCCGGTCCGATCCTGGCGACGGTACGCGTCCTTCACGCCGACGCCGAGTTCGGTGGCTACGTGATTCCGGATGACAGCGAGGTCGTCGCGCTGGTCGCGGCCGCGAATCGGGATCCCGAAGCATTCGACGATCCCGAGCGTTTCGATGTCCGGCGCTACGAGAAAGACAAGGGAGCTTCGCCCCATTTCTCATTTGGTGGCGGCACACACTTCTGCCTCGGCGCGCATCTGGCACGCCTCGAAACCCAGATCGCGATCGGCAGCATCGTGTCGCGCTTCGACAACTTCGAGTTGCTCGACGACGAGACGGAATGGGGTCGCTCGCTGTTTCGGGTCCCGGCTCGCATTCCCGTGACGTTCAGCGAATCACCCGCTTAGCGGCGGTCAGGACCGGCGATGCGCTGATGAGGTTCAGTCGGCCGCGTCGGTGTTCCAGTTTGCCTGCAGTTCTGACAACTCGTGCATGGAAGCGTCGATCGTCTTCCAGAGTTCATCGGAACTGGTATCGGCGCTTCCTTCGGCTTGTTCGATCATTTCGCGCAGCGCCGAGTCGACACGTTCGAGTGCGGCACCGGTTCGAACGAGGCCGTAGGAGCCCGACGTTCCCGCCAGTCGATGGGCCAGTGCCCGCGCGTCTTCTCTCGCTTGCGTCGCAGCGGGATCGCGCGCCGATCGCAGCGTTTCGACCAGTGTCTCGATCTGCTCGGGGAGCTTTCGCTGGTAGCTCGCGCGCAACCCGGCCATCGCCTCGTCCAATTGCTCGTTCGGTTCGGCTTTGTGCTCGCGGCCGAGGATGCGCTTGACGGCCCCGCCCAACTCGTCCGCGTCGTAGGGCTTACGCAGAAAGCCTGCGAGTCCACTGTCCGTGAATCGCTGCGCGGCCTCGTCGAGTGCATACCCGGTCGAGAGGAGCACTCAGACGATGCTCCGGAACAGCTTCAGCTCGCGAAACGTCTCTTCGCCGAACATGACGGGCATCGACATGTCGAGCAGCACGAGATCGATCTCGTCGCAGTGCTGTTCGTAGATCTCGATTGCCTTTCGGCCCGTATTCGCGACTCGCACCGAGTAGCCATAGCTTTCGAGCATCGCGTAGACCGCTTCGAGGATGTAGTCGTCGTCATCGACGACGAGTATCACGCCGTGCCCCGAAAGATCGCTGACGGGCGTTTCGGGCGCGCGCGTGACGATTCCGTCCGACGCGGGAAACAGCACGCGGAACTGTGTCCCGCGGCCGAGTTCGGATTCGACGTGGATCCCGCCGCCATGGCGATGAGCGATCCCGAGCGTTGCGGCGAGTCCGAGGCCGCGTCCGCCGGATTTCGTGGAGAAAAACGGAATGAACACCCGATGAAGCGTCTCGCGGTCCATTCCCCAACCGAAATCTTCGACTTCCAGGGCCACACATCGACCCGGTTGTAGCGGGCTCCCCGGGACGAGCCCGCCCAGATCGGCCTCGGTGAGTTCGATCACGCGAGTTCTGATGATCACGTCGACTTCGCCCTCGATCGATTCCGACGCGTTGAGGACCAGGTTCATCAGGACCTGATGCAACTGGCTCGGATCGGCCTGGACGGCGGGAAGATCATCGAACAGGTCATAGGTGAGTTTTGCCTTGTGTCGGACGGAGGTCTCGAGCAGGTCTTGAATTTCGGTGACCGCGGCGCTGAGGTCTCGCGCCAGAATCTGGAACTGGCCCTTGCCGGCGTAGGCGAGAAGCTGCGAGGTCAGATGTGCGGCGAGCTTCGAACCCTGAACGATCTCGCTCAAGTGTCGCTGGGCGGAATCATTGGCCGGGAGCTTCCGGCGCGCGGTTCCGGCGTTGCTGAGAATTCCCGTCAGGAGGTTGTTGAAGTCATGGGCGATGCCGCCCGCCAGAACGCTGAGGCTCTCGAGCCGTTGCGCGCTCTGGATCCGCTCGGTGAGCGAGCGGCTCTCGCGTTCCGCCATGGCATTGGCTTCCAACCGTCTGCGGATCGCACTGGCAAGCGCCAGCCACAACAGCAGCAGCAGGCCGGATCCCATCAACGCCAGAACGAGGGTGGTGGTCATTCGTTCCTTCGATCGATCGACCTCGCGACTCAGTTTCTCGCTGATTGCATGGGTCAAGAATGCGAGCCCCGCAGTGTCACGCTGACGCGCGGTTTCGTAGGCATCGCTGAATACCAGCGCGGTGGCCTCATCGGTCTGGTCGTTCCGGATGAGTTGGAATGCGGCGGCTTCGAGTTCAGTGACGCGTGCGCGCTCTGAACGCGATACGCGGCCTCCAGTTGCCGCAGGCATGGCCTCTAGCGAGAGAGCCGCGGCTTCTTCGATGGCAGCCCGGAGTTGGGGCAGCGCTTCGCTGTGATGGGTTTCCCACTTCGGATCACCGGTGGTCGCGGCGTAGCGAGCCGAGCTGGACAGCCGTTCGTCGAGTCGCGTGATCCGGGTCGTCAACTGCTCGAGTTCGAGTTGGCTGGACGACGCGGACTCGAGCGACCGATACACGCTCCAGGTTCCCCACAGAATTCCCGCGAATCCAAGGAAGGTCGCAAGGACGCCGATCGTCAATCCGACGATCGGGCCGGTATTGAGCCATGAGGGATCCGGGCCGGTTCCGGCCGAATCCGGGGTCGTGTTCGCTTCGTCCACTGCGGCACGAGTATAAGCCCCGCCGAAACGCAACGCCGAACCGCGCGTGGATTCCCCGTTCGCTGTTATCCTGCGGAAATGTCCGAGGGAGTCGTACTGCTGGAACTGGGTGCACTACTCCATCGACTGGGCGAGGGGCTCGTTCCGCTGCGTATACCGGCGGCGATCGCATTGCTGATTCCCATTGGCCTGGGCATGAAACGCCCCGAGTTTCGGGCCGGAGCCGGCTTTGGGGCGAGTGCGTTCGGCCTGGGTTGGGTCGGGCAGTCGTTTCTGCTCGATGGTCACTTCGCAATCGGGTTGTTGGTCTACGGCCTCGCGATCGCGGTCTATTGGTTCTGGGTGCCACGACGCTCCCATGTGGAACTTCCCAGTTGGGTGCTGGTGGGATGTGCGGTGCTCGTCGTGGTCGGCGCGCTCGCGGTGTGCTCGTATCGCCTCGATACCTACCCCCAGCTGTATTTCGACGAGGTCGCGTATCTGCGCGCAGCGCAAATGCAACTGGGGTGGATCGCGCCAGGCGAGATCCTCACTTTCGAAGGCGAGACGGTCTATACGTTCGAGCAGTTCCAATCCCAGACGGTGCCCTTCGGGCTCCAATCGCTCGTCGCGGCGGTGTTTGGACTCGAAGTCATTTCATTGCGCTGGGTATCGGTCGTGGCCGCGGCCCTGACCCTCGCGTTGTCGATGGGCGCCTTGTGGAAGCATCTCGGCGCGCGCCTGACGCTGTGCATGGGGGCGATGTGTGCAGCAGCACCGCTGTTTCTGTTGTACAGCCGGGTGGGCCTCTACATTTCGATCAGCGTCCTGCACGGAACGGCTTGCGTAGCGGTGATGCTGTGGTTGGTGGACCGATGGAAACCGTTCCCCGCGGCCGTGCTCGGCGGGCTGTTGGGGGGAGCGCTGTATTTCTATCAGCTGAGCTGGTTCGTTCCCGTGATGGCTGCTGTGACCTTCCTGTTGTCACCCGAGCTGCGTGTCCGTCCCGGTGCGAACCGACTTGCGGTGATCGCGCTGGCGGCGGGAGTGGTCGTGGCCGCACCGGGGCTGATCGCGTTTCGTGCAGGGATCGGGGATGTAAACGATCAGACCTTCGATCGGGCCGTCTGGACTCGCATCGACGATTCGCGCACGCGGGTCGCATTGGTGATCCCGAGCGATCCGGGAACGAGCCAGATGGAGCAGCTAGCGGGCGAAGCACCTGCGATCGCCGAATACCGCCGCCGATTCCAGTCGGACCGTCTGAAGGTCAAGCTCGCAGAGACCGGTCGCGGAAAACAGGTGCTGTTGCTCGAAGGCCAAAGCGGTCCGGCCGAGGACGCCATCGAAGCGGCCCAGTCGGCCGGCTGGCAGGTACTCGATGACCCGTGGCGGCTCGATACCCTCGCGAAACGAATACCGGCGATGCTGGCGGGATGGATCTTTTCGCCCAGCGCAGAATCTGCGGGACGTTGGCTGTCGGGGCCGTTGCTCAACCCGATCGTCGCTCCCCTCGTCTTGTTCGGCCTGATTTCAGTGGGTCGCCGCTGGCGGGAGTGGCCTCTGCGTCTGCTGTGGATCTGGGTGATCGGTGGCGCGCTGCTGCCGGCTGCGATCGGCGGGGTCGTGCCGCGAAGAGGCATGCTCGCTTTGCCGTTCATCTACGCA
>JAJDAM010000583.1 GCA_029261905.1 Deltaproteobacteria bacterium | reverse complement strand
CCCGAAGTCCTGCCCACGCTGCTCGAGGAGTGGGAGAACGGCAGCGACGTCGTCTACGGCGTGCGGCGCAACCGAAAGGAGAGCCCAATCATGATCGCTCTCTACCACGGTTTCTATCGACTCCTCAGCCGTCTGTCGGCGGTACCGATGCCGCTCGATTCGGGTGACTTCTGCCTGGTTTCCCGTGAAGTGCTCGACGAACTGAATCGCTTGCCGGAAAAGGAACGCTTCGTTCGGGGCCTGCGCGCGTGGGTGGGCTTCCGCCAGGTCGGGGTCGCCTACGACCGTGACTCGCGCAGCGCGGGTGACTCGAAGTACAGCTTCTTCGCACTGGTCCGCCTGGCGGTCAACGGCATCGTTTCGTTCTCCGACAAACCGCTCATCTATGTCACGCTGTTCGGCGCGATGATCTCGGCTCTGTCTTTTCTGTACGGTTTCTACCTGGTCATCTACAGCGTGTTGTTCGGTGGGGTGATTACGGGCTATGCCTCGTTGATGGGGGGGCTGCTGTTCTTGAGCGGTGTGCAACTGCTCTCGCTCGGCCTCGTGGGTATCTACATCAGCAAGATCTTCCAGGAAGTAAAGGCGCGGCCGACATACGTGGTCGGCTCGTTGCGCGGGCTGCGGCGTTCGACGCTCGACTCCCCGGCGACGAACGTAGAGACGCGGGCTCCAGTGGCTGCAACCGACCCTGCGACCGGGATCGGGTTGGACGCGCATGACGAGTGAACAAGCCGACACCGACGCGCTTCGACGCAAGACTCGTCAGCACTACGACCGCTTCCAGTTCGGGTTCGATCAGGAAGAAATCCTTCAGGAGAAGTTCGACAACCGATTGATGGGCGAGGCGATCCGCGAAATCGCGCAGCCCGGCGCCCTGGTGGTCGACGTCGGCTGTGGCGCCTGCCGAGTGGCACGACTGGGTCGGCGGCACACCCAGGCGGACACGCTCAGTGTCGATCTCTCTTTGAACTCTCTGCGGTACGCGCGCGCGATGGACCCGGGACCGTTGGTGGCAGGGGACAACATGCACCTCCCGATCGCGAGCGGGAGTGCGGATCTGATCATCTCGAACGGTGTGATCCACCACACCCCCGACTCGCGGCTCTCGTTCCACGAACTCGCACGAATACTCAAGCCGGGTGGCACGCTGGTGGTATCGGTCTACGACCGGGACGGTTGGTACTACTGGGTCTGGCACTACCCGGGTGCAGGGATCCGCGCGTTGAGACGACTCATCGGTGACGCGGGTATCAAATACACGATCTTTCCGTTCTTCCACATCGGAGTCCTGGTGTTGCTGTCGTTGCATACCCGTCGGTTCTTTCGGCTGCCCATCGAAACCTCGTGGAACCTGTTTCACGATCAGTTCACCACCCCCCAATGCGAGTTTCACACGTTCGACGAAGTGGCGGCATGGGGAAAAGAAGTCGGCCTTCAGTGGCGTGAGCAGCGACGCGAGGCGGCCAATCAATTGGCAACCTTGCGCTTTCGCCGCCCGCTGGAATCAGAGCCCACTGGAGCGAGCGCAGCATGAGATTCTTGGGAATTGGTGATGGCTTCGGCGCGGGGGCTGCCTTCGTCGAAGACGGGGTGGTCGAGTACGCGGTCAGTGAGGAGCGGCTGTCGCGAATCAAGAACCACTCCGGCTACTACCACGGTTTTCCGGATCGCAGTATCCGCGCTGGACTCGACTACTGCGGATGGGATCCCCAGAGCATCGACATGCTGGCGATCACGAATTTCGCGTTCCCTCCGCTTCCACTTCGCATGCTCGCGCTCGGGCGTGCACGCCCCGTGGGCGATCGCGAGTTGCTCGATCGCCACGAGTTCAGCCAGACACTCAGCAGCGGGTTGTACAGCCTGTTCTCCGAGCGCGTTCCCGAATCGATGCTGGGCAAGACGTCGATCTCGATCTATCGCCGGGCGCTGTCGAGGAAGCTCGGGCGGCAATTCGGGTTGCGCGCGCCGATTGTCTTCGTCGACCACCACCGCTGTCACGCCGCGTCGGCCTACTTCACGCAGCCCGAGGACGATTGCATGGTGGTCACGATGGACTGCCACGGCGATGGTCTGTCGGGGTCGGTGAGCATTGGACGCGAGGGCCGACTCGAACGGGTCGGGACTTTCCCCGCTGCGGGCTCGCTCGGTTCGTTCTACGCGGCCATCACCAACCACCTCGGTTTCCACCATCACCGACACGAAGGAAAGGTCACTGGCCTGGCGGCATTCGGCGATCCCGAAGTCGCCGATGCCGACATGCAGAAGATGATCCGCTACGACTCGGAGAAGCGGCAGATCATCAGCCAGCTGGGTCGGAACCAGTTTCACGCGATCGCGAACATCGGCTCGTTCTTCAGCCGGGAGTACAGCCGAGAGGAGATCGCCGCGGCTGCGCAACGGCACTTCGAGCGCATCGTGTTGGGCGTCGTGCGCGACTACCTGGCCGAAACCGGGAAGCGAAAGCTGGTGTTGGCCGGAGGTCTGTTCGGCAACGTGAAGCTCAACCAGCGGCTCAACGAGTTGGACGAACTGGACTACCTCTCTGTGCACCCGGCAATGGGTGACGAAGGGCTCCCGGTCGGCGCGGCGCTCGCGATGTCGGCCGCAAAGGGCCACTACCGCCTGGCCGAGATCGAAAATTGCTTCTGGGGTGACAGCTTCGACGATGCCGACGTTGAAAAGGCCCTCGTGTCACATGATTTTCAGTGCGAACGCCCCGCCGACATCGAACTTCGAGTCGCTCAGCTTCTCGCAGAGAAGAAGATCGTCGCTCGCTGCGACGGCCGCATGGAGTTCGGTCCGCGGGCACTGGGCAATCGCAGCATCCTGTTCCACGCGGGCGACCCCACCGCCAACGACTGGCTGAACAAGGCACTGCAGCGCACCGAGTTCATGCCATTCGCGCCGTCGATCCTGGCTCATCGCGCAGCGGATTGCTTCGAACGGACCGAGACGGCGGCCTATTCGGCAGCGTTCATGACGGTGTGCTTCGACTGCAAGCCGGACTTCAAGAGGGATTGCCCGACGGTGGTCCACGTCGACGGCACCGCCCGCCCGCAGTTCGTCAACGGCACGGGCCACCCGGGCTTTTTCAAGATCCTGACGGAGTACGAGAAACTGACAGGGTTCCCGGCCGTCGTGAATACCAGCTTCAATATCCACGAAGAGCCGATCGTCTGCTCACCCTCCGATGCGCTTCGCGCGTTTGCGACGGCGAAGCTGGATTATCTGGCGCTGGGGAATCATTTGGTGTCCCGCCGCGAGCCGTCGACAGACTCCTGACGCCAGTCGGGTGCGTTGGTGGGACGGCGATTCATTCCACCCACGCGAGGTCGTGGGTACGTCACACCCAGCGACGCCAACACCGCGACGACAAACAGCAGCGCTCCGACACGCAGAGAGACCGGGGCAAAGAAGAACCGCACTCGATGGTCGCCGGGATCGAGCAGAACACCTCGAAATATGCCATTGGCCGCATGCAGAGGCTGCTCACGCTCATCGACCTCGACTCGCCAGCCGGGATAGTGGAGATCACTCAGCACCAGCAGACACGGTGCTGTGCAGCTGGCATCGATGCCGACCTCATGAGTCGAGTAGTCGCGAATCGGGGCTGCGCGTATCGGCTCGGGGTCGTCAGCCGTGCAGGATGCGATCAACGGAGCCAGTGATCGTTCGCCGGGACCGGTGACGATCGCTTGACGAATCGGATCGAAGTCTGTCGAGAGAAGCAGGTCGATTGCGGCATCGCGATCCGCAGCGACACGGACGCAGGTCACCGTATAGCTCCGCGGAAGCGCCGAAGCGCTCGAGACCACGATGGCGCGCTTGGTTCGGTACTCCAGCGGCCCGCCCGCAAACCTTCTGAGCGCGCGAAACTGATCGGCTTGTTTCGCGTCGTGCGCGGTCGCGGTGTACCGATTCACGGCCATCAGATCGAGCAGGCGTTTCATTTGCGCTGGGTCACGCTCGGTCTCGCCGCGCAACACCGACAAGGCTCCGTGCCATAGCGGCATCTCGGGGCGGAAGTAGGCGTGATACGAGTCGGGAATAGCGGGCTCGTAGTCGGGGAGGACGAAGACACCCGACATCATGCCCGCCTTCGGCTGTTTCCGAAACGTGACGGGATACTCGATGAACGTGCGCCCGTAGTCTTCAGGGGATCGCGCTTCGTCACTGAGAGGAACGAGTGGCGAACCACCTGTCCACGACTCAGCGGCGGGTGAATCGAGAATCGAGGGGTGGTAGTAGACCTGGCCGGTTCGCAAGTAGACGTCCACGCCGACCGCCAATGCGGCGAAGACTGCGACTCCATGCGCAAGCCGAACCCAGCCCCGCTGTTGCAGGAATACCTGGCACGCGTCGATGCCCATCGCGATCAAGATCGTCACGACCAGCAAATAGACGAATGCGATCCGTGCAGGAATCCGGAATGCGTCACCGAGCGGCAAGTGGTGGTAGAGCGGAAACACCGGGCTTTGAGGCCCGACCATGAACAGTCCGAGCAGGACGGCGCTCGCGGCGAAGAACAACCCGTGGTCGCGCAACCTCTTGTGGGCGAGTCCTGCGGCCAGCAGCGGCAACCCCAGCACTGGCCAGATGAAGCGACTGGAGCCCGCTGCGGCGAACGGCTCGCCGAGCATCGACCACAACATGCGTTGCCAGGGGACGCTGCCGAAACTGGCTTCGGCGAGCGGAAGGCCATCGAGGCCCCGCACGGCTTCGTTTGCGTGATGAAGTGCAGTAGGGATGAGTTGTGGCGCCGCGAATCCAAAGCTGAGCGCACCGGCAAGCACAACGAGCCCCGCAACGGCGAGTCGCTTTCCTGGGGC
>JAJDAM010000582.1 GCA_029261905.1 Deltaproteobacteria bacterium | reverse complement strand
CTTCGAGGCTCGCGCCCATGTGGCCGCCGTAGATTTTTTTGGCCTTCTCCAGGGACGTCTTCGCTGCGCCCTCATCCTCGCCGATCACGACGACGCACTGCTGTGAGATCTCGATCGAGTCGAAATTCCGGTCGAGTTCATCGCAGCGCCGCCGGAGTGCGTCGATCTTGTTCGAGAGCTGGCCCTGGAATACCGCGAGGTTGTTCCAGATGTCCGCATGCCGGACGGCGATGCCCATCAGCACGCGTTCGCCGCCGCCGCCGATCAGGATTGGCGGACGCCGGATCGGTTTTGGTTCGCACAGCGCGTCATGGACGGAGAAGTGTTCTCCTTCGAAGCTGACGCGATCCTCGGTCCACAGCCGCTTCATGATCTCGGCAGTCTCGTCGAGCGCTCGCATGCGTTGTCCGAGGCTCGGGAACGGGATGCCGTTGTTCTTGAATTCGGGTTCGAACCAGCCCGCACCGAGGCCGGCGACCGCGCGGCCGCCGGAGATGTGATCCAGCGTGGTGATCTGCTTCGCGAGTACCGCCGGGTTGCGAAAGAACGGCGGAGTCACCAGCGTTCCGAGCTCGACCCGCTCGGTGACCGCTGCGATCGCTGCCAGCTCGGTCCAGGCTTCGAAGATCGGCAGGTTCGGCAACGGAACGCCGAGCAGGTGGTCGCACACCCAGACCGAGTCGTAGCCGAGAGCGTCGAACTCGATGGCCGCCGCCTTGGCCTCGTCCCAGCTGCGTTTGATCTGCGGAAGGGTTGCGCCGAATCGTGACGATCGGGTCATGGGGGTCTCCTTTGAGTTCCGCAGTTTACATTTGATTGGGCAGGAGCTTCGAGGCCGCTTTGGTTCGAATTCGAGAATCATTCAAGTATTTGATAATAAAGGTGAATACTAGATAAACCGAGGTGGTGTTCGGTTTTTGTTCTGGTATTCTGTGTCGCTGTGGCAAAACCCCCCGAACCGCGCAGGACCCAAGCCAGAGGGCGTATGACACGCGCGCGCGTACTTCGCGCCGCAGAGCAGCTCTTTACACGCCGGGGATATTCGGAAACCACCGTGGGTGACATCGCGCGGATGGCGGAAGTCGGGGTGGGGACCCTCTATCACCACTTCCCCGACAAACGCGCCGTCCTGCTGGATCTGATCGACGATTGGGGCGACCGCGCCTCTGCGGACCGGCGCACGGATTTCGATCACGCGCGCGTCCTCGGCGATGATCCGCGTTCCGGGTTCGCGGTCTGGTTGCGTCGTGCTTATGACCGGCTGCGCAAAAAGCCGTCCCTCTATCTCGTGGTGTTGGGCCTGGCGGATCGCGACGAGGAAATACGCCGTCGTTATCACCGCATCGAGCAGGTCGCGCTCGAGCGGCTGCGCGACTTGATCGAGTTCGGCCAGAAGCGCGGCCTGATGCGCAGTGGCGCCGACGCTGCATCGGCGGCGTTCCTGATTCATCACGCGATCGACATGGCGGCCACCCAACTGCTCGTTCGCGAAGTTTCAGACCCCGAGCCTGATCGGGTGTTGGAAGAACTCACCGACATGATCTGTCGATACATCCTGGAGGAATCGAGATGAAGGGCACCAATTGGGAAACCGCGGACGTTCTGAAGGCGCCGATGGAAGTGGTCTGGCAGTTCGACTACGACATCGGGATCGAAAAGCTTCGCAACCTGTACTCGAAATCGAAAAGAGCACAGTGGGACGCCGAGCAGGACATCGACTGGAGCATCCCGATCGATCCCTCGAAGCCGATCATGGACGAGAGCCAGTTCATGTTCGATCGCATGCCGATGATGAAGAAGCTTTCGAACACACAGCGCGACGATTTCCGCGCCCATGTGGCCGCGCACCTGCTTTCCCAATTTCTGCACGGAGAGCAGGGTGCCCTGATGACTTCAGCTGCTTTGACGCACGCGGTGCCCGACTACGAGGGCAAGCTGTATGCGGCCACCCAGACGATGGACGAGGCGCGGCACGTCGAGGTGTATGAAGAGTACATCCGGCGTCTCGCAATCGTGTATCCGTTGTCGCCGTGGCTCAAGGAGTTGATTGATGTCACGTTGCAGGCCGATCACTGGGTGAAGATCGCAATCGGCATGAACATGGTCGTCGAGGGGCTTGCGCTCGGCGCGTTTCACAACATGCGCCGTCGGACCACCTGCGATCTGCTTCGCCAGATCACGACGATGGTGTTGCGCGATGAGTCGCGCCATGTGGCGTTCGGCAACGTGTATGTCCAGCATGCGATCGCCGACATGCACCCCGACGATCGCGAAGACATCGCCGGGTTCGCGTTCGATGCGGTGAAGTTGATGTCTGATTCGCAGGGCGGACCCGATGGAACACAGCAGCGAAAGCACGATCCGGGGTTCCTCAAGGTGCTCGAGCGGGTCGGGATCGATGTGAGCGACTTCATCAAGGATCTCGTCGCACTCGGTGCGGCTGGCTTCAAGGCCGAGCTGCCGCCCGGTCAGATTCATTCTTTCAAGGATCTGATGATGCCGGCCCTCGTGCGGGTCGGGGCGATCACCGATCGCTCGCGCGAGCTGTACGCAAACGCGGGAATCCCGGTGTGGGACGATCTTTCGACGCTAGAATCTCTGGAAGACTCGGACACGGGTGATATCGGCCTCGCCGACCAGGCGGTTCCGAACTAGGACGTTGACCCAAGACGGGTCAACCGACGACGCAAAGAGATCCAAAGGATCTCGCAGCGAGTTCACCCGGGTTCTCGACCGGAGGCCGTGCAGGTCATGCTCCACGAGCATACGAGCGCTGACGAGCCGGAACGCCACCACCGCCAAATCGAAACGCTGGCCGTCGGTGCCGCGGTGCTGTTGGCCGTGGCGCTGTTGGTCGAGCTGGTCTCGGCGCTGGATCGCCGCAGCGCATGGGGTGCATTCGGAGTCGCGCTGCTCGTCAGCTATTTCGTATCGGATCTGGTTTCCGGACTCGTCCATTGGGCGTTCGATCGTGTTTTCGACGAACGCACACCGGTGTTGGGTCCGAATTTCGTGCGACCCTTTCGCGAGCACCACGACGACCCGACCGGAATCACGCATCACGACTTCATCGAACTCAACGGCAATACCTGCATCGCGGCCGTTCCGGTATTGGCGGTTGCCTGGTTGGGCTTCGATCCGGTGGGTGGCAGCCCGGTATCGGTTTTCGGCGTCTCGTTCACGCTGTTCCTTGCAACGTGGACGGTGATGACCAATCAGTTCCACCAGTGGGCCCATCAGGAACGTCCGCCGCGAGTGGCGCGACTGCTCCAGCACTGTCGCGTGATCTTGCCGCGCGAACACCACGCCGAACATCACAACCCGCCGTTCGATACGCGCTACTGCATTACATCCGGGGCGATGAACCGATGGGTGGATCGCAGTGGCCTGCTGGCTACCGCGGAGTCTTGGATCGGATCGCGGCGCGTGCAGAGGTGACGCTGGGGCCGGAAGTCGTTCGCCGATTCATTTTGCTAGATCCGCCGCGCTGCAATGATCCACAGCGGATCCGCGTTCACCGGCGATCGGTCGATCTGCTCGATGCGATCGAAGCCTCCCGCGAGTTCGAGGCAGCGGGCGATCAGTTCGCTGCGTCCCTTCGGCGCGAGCGTGTGAAATGCGCGCACCGCTTTGGTCGGAAAGCAGCGATGAGACATGGCCACGATCGAGATGCCACCCGGGCGCAGCACACGCCGAATCGACTGGAATACCGCTATAGGATTGGCGAGGTATTGAATCGACACTGCGTTGATGACGGCATCGAAGCTCTCGGGCTCGTAGGGTAATTCTGGAGCGGCGTTCAGATCATGAACCACGGATTCGGTGGCGCGATCGTTGGCGGCGAGTTCCTGTCCGTTCATGCCGAGCACGGCCACGCGGCCGAACTTTACATCGTCGGGAAGATGAGAAACCCACGACGACATCAAGTCGAGAATGTCGATGCCGGGAGGCAGGTTTTCTCGGTAGTAGTCGGTCAAACCTTCGATCGTCGCCGCATCGATGTGCGTGACCATTCGGGGCACGCCATAGAAGTGCGCGTCGGGTGTTTCATCGGCGCGGTCGAACAGGCTCGCGGGGAGCTGAACCGGAATTTCGTCCATTTCGAGTTTCTCCGACCATCGAGGAAAACAACGAAGATGCGATTCGCGGCACCATTCTGCGGCGCCCGGTGCCCGGGATCCCGTTCTTGCGACCGAACGCGCAACTCGTGAGACGAAATCTATCGCCAAGTCTACCGCTCGAGTCCGCTACTCGAGCCCTCGACTCATCGTAAACCAGTCCTCGACGGTCGCGAATTCGCGTGTTGGATGGCTCGATGATCTGATGTCGCTACACTGACCGATCGGGTTTCGACCCATTCCGCCCGACGCGCCCTTCATCCCCACCCTTCATCCCGACCCTGGAGCGATCCCATGAGCCTAGATCCGGCAACCAAGCAACGAATCGAACAGCTGATCACGTCCAATGAGGTGCTGCTGTTCATGAAGGGCAACCGCAACGCGCCGCAGTGCGGCTTTTCGGCGACCGTTTGCGGCCTCCTCGATGGATTGCTTCCCGAATACGCGACGCTGGACGTGCTGAGCGATCCTGAAGTTCGAGAGGGCATCAAGGAATTTTCGAGCTGGCCGACGATTCCGCAGCTGTACGTGCGCGGGGAATTCGTCGGAGGCTGCGACATCATTCAAGAGATGGCCGGTGCGGGTGAGCTGTCGGAGGCACTCGGCCTCGAGCCGCCGGTACTATCGGAGCCGCCGAAATTGACGGTCACCGATGCGGCCGTGCGGGGGCTGCGCGAGGCGTCGGCCGGTATGCCCGAGGGCTCGTCGCTGTACCTCGGCATCGATGCGAAGTTCCAGAACAAGCTGTATTTCGCGCCGGTTTCCGACGGGACGGTCGCGGTCGAATCAAATGGTTTCACCGTCCACATGGATCCCTTCTCGGCTGCGCGCGCCAATGGCGCGACGATCGACGCCGTCGAGAGTCCCGAAGGCCCGGCGTTCCGCGTCGACAACCCGAACGCCGGCAGTGGCGAGGTCCGGCAGATGCCGGTGTCGGAGCTGAAGCGACGGATCGATGCCGGCCAGGCTGGCGAGTTGTTCGATGTGCGAACACCAGAAGAGCGCGCGAAGGCGAGCATTCCCGGGACGCGATTGATGACACCGGAAGAAGCGGAGCGCATCGCCACGCTGTCGCGCGACACACCGCTGATCTTTCACTGCCACAGCGGAGGGCGCAGCCAGGCCGCCGCGGAACACTTCGCGGCGATGGGGTTCACCGAGGTCTACAACGTGGTGGGTGGTATCCAAGCGTGGTCGACGGAGATCGGCCCAGCCAGAGATGCTACTTAAGCAGAAACTTGGTTCTTGCTGGGGCCCAGAAGCACTTGAGCTACGCCCAGCTCGGGATGTTTCCTTGGCAGTAACTTGGTCCTTGCTGGGGCCCAGAAGCACCTGAGCTACAGCGGGGGGCCCGGGGTGTTTTCTTGGCAGTGACTTGGTTCTTGCTGGGGGATGGGTTAGTTGCCTTGTCTTCGGAGTTGGGCGAATTGGTGTAGGACTGCGGGGCCGTCGGGGCATTCGGTGACGGCGGAGAGTCGCTCTGCTGTGTCGATGTCTTCGGTGGTGAGTTCGGGGCGGCGGGCGGTCAGGTAGCCGTGCATGATCTGGGCGTCGAATTCGGGGTGAAATTGGATCCCCCAGGCCGTTCCGATCGAAAAGGCCGAGTTGGGGTCCTGGGCGGTCGAGGCCAGGCGGGTGGCTCCGTTGGGTAGCTGGAGCACCGACTCCGAATGGCTCATGTGAATTCGCAGGCTGGCTCCGAAGGGGGCGAGTAGCGGGTCGTCGGCCGCGGTTTCGTGCAGTGTCATTTCGGTCGTTCCGATCTCGCGTCCTCGCGGGTTGGGGCCGACGGTTCCACCCAATGCGTGGGCGATCAGTTGGTGGCCATAGCAGATGCCGAGCGTGGGGATCTCGGCGTCAACGGCTTCGCGAAGCCACACTGCTGTGTTCTCGCTCCAACGCTCGCGATCCGAGACCATTGCTGGGGAACCCGTGATCACGATGGCCGAATATCGCGTTGGGTTCGGGAGGGCTTCGTCTTCGAAGACGTTGATCACCGTCGCTCCCGCGCGGTCGATGTTCATGCCCGCACAGATCCAATCTTCGAAGTCTCCGAGCCACAGCAGAGATTCGATCGTGCATCCAGTCTTGATGATCAGGATCGGATTCATTCGGGCTTCGAACCGGTCAAAACTGTAGTGTTGGCCCCGTGGAGATCACGGGACTCGATCACATCTACATCAGTGTTTCGGACTTTAGTCGATCCGAGCGATTCTATGACGCCGTGATGGCAGCGTTTGGATTCAAGAAGGGTGACAGGCCGATCGCGGGCGAGCCACACGCCCACTATTTCAATCGCCATCTGCAATACACGATCAGACCGGCTGTCCGTGGCGAAGATTGCGACGCCTATTCGCCTGGGGTGCATCACATCTGTTTCCAGACACCGGATCGGGCGGGAGTGGATGCTGCGTACAGGGCGCTTTCAGAGTTGGGGGTCTCGGCCGTCGAGCCGGCTGAATACCCGGAATACAACGATGACTACTATGCGACTTTCTTCGAGGATCCCGACGGCTTGCGATTGGAGCTGGTCGCGCGTTCACGATATCGCGACGAGATCGTCGATCGCTGGGAAGATCTGGTTGTGTTCACGAACCCGATCGCAGAACTCCGAGACCGGGAGGGAAGTCGCTGAGGTGGTGGCCGGGGGCGGAATCGGGTCGGAAGGCCTGGTGTTGATTGTCGGTTGAACGCGCACCCATACGGTTCGAGTTTTCTCCCGAGATCGACAACGAAGAACTCAATGCGCTGTTCGCCGTTTCCTGGGCCGACCACGAAGAGCGCGATTTCCAGCCGGTGCTCGGTCGGAGCCTGGTCTACATCGTCGCCTATCACCTCGATCGGCCCATCGGATTCGTCAACGTGGTGGGCGACGGTGATGTTCACGCGTTCCTGTTGGACACGACCGTCGCGCGCGACTACCAGCGCCAAGGGATCGCTACGGACCTGATCGCTCGGGCGGCCAGAGCGGCACGCGATGCTGGCGCGCGCTGGCTGCATGTGGATTTCGAGCCACACCTCGCTCCGTTGTATCGAGCTGCTGGTTTCGGCCACACCGAGGCGGGACTGTTGCGTCTCGAGGACGAAGCGGAGTGATCGGGCGCTTCGTGGCAACCCGGTGACGCTCGATTGGACGGTTGCAGCACTCGTGTTGTTGGCTGCGCTGTTGCACGCGTCGTGGAACGCGATGACCAAATCGAGCGCCGACGGTCTATTGGCGATCTGGTTGATGACGCTGTTCGCCGGCGTTCTTGGCGCAGTCGGCGCGCTGTTCGTGCCTCTGCCGCTCGCCGAGGCGTGGCCGTATCTGATCGTGTCGGCCGGAATCCACCTCGCGTACATGTTGTTTCTGGTCCGCGCCTACCGACTGGGCGACCTGAGCCGGGTGTACCCGATCGCGCGCGGACTCGCGCCGGTGGTGGTGGCGCTGTTGGCCGCGCTGTTTGTCGGCGAGCGACCGACGATCGTGCAGGCGGGCGGCCTGTTGTTCTGTTGCGGAGCCATCGTCAGCCTCGCCTTCGCGGATACCAGTATCTCGCGGGTCGGCCGCCGCGCGGTCGTGGCTGCTGTGGCAACTGGGCTGATGATCGCCAGCTACACCGTGGTCGATGGCAGCGGGGTGCGAGTTGCTGGAGATCCACTGAGCTATGTCGCCTGGAATCTGCTGCTGGATGGCATACCCCTCACGTTCGTGGTGTTCTTCCGGCGGTCGGGCCAGATTCGGGCCTTCATCCGCAGCAATGCTGTGCACAGCATGACGGGTGGCGCGATGGCTGCGGTCGCCTATGGGATCGTCTTGTGGGCGATGTCGAAGGGGGCGATGGCGAGCGTCTCGTCGCTTCGAGAAACCAGCGTGGTATTCGCGACGCTGATCGGGACCCGTCTCCTCGGCGAGCCATTGGGGACGCGGAGGCTGGTGGCAGCCGTAGTGGTTGCGGGCGGGTTGATGCTCCTACAGTTGTGATGAGCGCAGGCAGGTCGACGGCCCGATTCACGAATCACGAAGCGGCAAGAGACAGGCAACAACGCAAGACGGGTTCCTGGTGTACTCTCTGCGAACCCGTGTATGAACCGTCTGGTCAGGGCGCCCGCGCTGATCACCTTGATTTGGGAAGGATGCATCGATGACCCGTCGTTTCACCATTGTTATGTGTCTCCTGTTCACCATGACCATGACAGCAGTCGGCTGTGGACAGGGAGATGAGGAGGCGGCTGTCGAGACATCGACCGGGTGGTTGAAGCTGCTCGATTCCGGCAACGTCGATGAGAGCTGGAAGCAGTCCGCCGCGATGTTCCGAAACAACGTGTCGGTCGAGGACTACAAGAAATCGATCCAGGAGTCTCGCGGCCACCTGGGCAAGTTGATGTCGCGCAAGGTCCGTACGGCACAGGCGGCGCACAGCCTTCCGAACGCACCGCGCGGTCGATACGTCGTCGTCCAGTTCGACTCGGTTTTCGAAAACCATCCGGCAATCGTCGAAACCGTGACCACGAAGTACGATAGTGGGGATTGGCGCGTTCTGGGGTACCGGAGCCGCTGAACCTGGGGACCGCGGCCCGATCCGCTTTCGACCGATACCGCTTCGCTTTCGACCGATCCCACTTCGCTCAGGACCGATACCGCCGGCGGCCTGGCGCCTGACGTCTTGGCCAGCGGCTTTTCGCATGCATTTGTCGCTGCGGCGCTGGCCATCGCCGCGCCGCCGAGCGTGAGTAACACGAGTTTCGTTGCGCTGCTGTGCGCGGCCTCCGTCGCGCCGGATCTGGACGTGCTCGCGTTCGCCATCGGAATCCCGTACGAGAGTGCGCTCGGCCACCGCGGTTTCACGCATTCGATTCCGTTCGCAGCCGCACTCGCGGTTTGTGTGTGGATTTTCGACCAACGAAAGCGTCGAAGGCTCGGCTTGCAACACCAAAGCAATGGACCGCTTTCGACCACGAACCGGCTCTGGCGCTCGGGGTTGGTGTTCGCAGCCGTCGCCTCGCACGGTCTTCTCGATGCGGCGACCGATGGCGGGCTGGGTGTCGGGTTCTGGATACCGTTCGACAGCACGCGACACTTTCTTCCGTGGCGTCCGATTCCAGTCTCGCCGATCGGAATCGAAGCATTCATCAGCGAACGAGGGCTCGCGATCCTGACCGTAGAGATGCGTTGGATCTGGGCGCCGACGGCCGCGACATTTCTCGGGGTACTGTACCTTCGGCGTCGCCTGGCAGCGCGCGCAGGGGACAATTCTTGACGAGCAAGATCATCCAACGGATCTCACGAGAATCGGGCGTCGAGAATCTCGTAGATCTGCTCGCGACGTCGCTGCCCGGCAGCGATCTGCAGTCGCTGCTTCTCGAGGTGTATCGGCGGCGGGCGCAAATGCGAACTCCCGGCGAGTTGCTGACTGAGCACTCTCGAAATCGCTTCGCAGCGCCGGGGCAGTTGGATCCGCGCGCGTTGCTCGAGTTCGATCGGATCGCGTTCGGCATGCTCCCGCCTGGGTTCGTGCCCATCACGCTCTCGCCGGTCGTCCCGCTCGGAACCAGTTCGGTCGTGGCGAATCTGGATCAGAACCTGGTCGTGACGACGATCCGCAACACCGAGGTGCTTTCCGACTCGACCAATGCGATGGCGCTCGAGTGCGCGGTTCGGCGGCGCGATCTGTCGAGAGAAGACGCAAGAGCCACCGATCGCGTCCGATTGGCAGCGAGTCATCGGCTGCTTCGCGCCCAGTTGTTCGATGGCCCATTGCAGGTCCCGCACTTTCAGGCGTTCTCGCTGGTCACGGCCGGCCGAGACACCGGCTCTCGGCAGTTCGAATCGGAAAACATCACGGAGCACATCGAATTTCATGTGCGCCTGATCGGACGAGGGCTGAAGGTTCCGGCACGGCGAATTCGCGTAGCGCTGACCCCGCTCTCCGGGGAGCACGACGATTGGTTGGTGGAGCACCAGATCCCCGATCTGCAGCGGAATATGCCAGAAGTGCGATTCGAACTCGACCGCGAGCGATCCTCGGGTGGCAACTACTACGAGCAGGTCTGCTTCAAGATCTACGCGACCGATGACACGGGCAGCGAAATCGAGCTCGGTGATGGCGGGCTGGTGCCGTGGACTCAGCGCTTGCTGAGCAATCGCAAAGAGAGGCTCCTGATCAGCGGGTTGGGTGCCGAGCGAGCGTGCGAGATTTTCGGGCGGAGCCTGTACGGGACGAACGCGAGCGCTTGATCTATTCGTATTGGCAGAAAATATTCAATCGGGGAGATTCGGATCGATGGAGTTCTACCAGGCCTACTCGTTCGAACGGGATCGCGAGTACATCGAGCGGCTCCAGGCAGCGACCGTACAAGGGAGCGAGTTCGCACTCGACTCCGAACATGGTCTGGTCGGGTCCAAACCCTGGTGGGATGCCATTGGCGAGTCGAAGCTCGCGACGACTCGGGTCGAGGGCGAGGTCGTCGACATCCGCGTCAATTCCGGCGGCTGGCCCGAATTCGAAGTGGACTCGAACGGAGAATCGTCGACCTGGTGTCTCGAGGGAGACATCAAGACCTACCGGGTCGGAGGACGCGTTCGGATCGACTACGTGATGGTGCGCTACGCGAAGCCGCCTTCTGAAGACGACGACGCCGCGAAGATCGTCATCGGAATCTGGGTGGAGACCTGAGCCGCGTGCCGGGGTTGTCTTCGAGAGCAACGAACGACACAGCGCGGAACCCGGATCGACTCGAACGGGAGCCGTCGAGAGGTGCAGTGCGTGGCAAGACCGGGCTCGAGCCGAAATGAATACGGGGTTCCAAACCCGCGAAGGCGTGGAGTTTCGCCACGCAAACGAATCGGATCTCGACGGGATCAACAGCATCTCCAACCACTACATCACGACGACGCATTTCACCTTTGATCTCGAACCCTATTCGACCGCCAAGCGAGAGCAGTGGTACTCCGCATTCGCGCAAACGGGCCGCTACCAGCTGTTCGTGGCGATCGAGGACGGCGGGGTCCTGGGGTATGCGCACAGCGGCCCATTCCGTCCCAAGGCGGCCTACGAGACTTCGGTCGAAACGACTGTCTATCTCGCGCCGGACGCACAGCGCGCAGGGATCGGGACGCGCTTGTACGAACTGCTGCTAGACGCATTGCGCGTAGAAGACGTGCATCGCGCCTACGCCGGGCTGGCCCTTCCCAATCCCGAGTCGGTTGCACTCCACGAGCGGTTTGGTTTTCGCGCAGTCGGAACCTACCGAGAAGTGGGTCGCAAGTTCGGGCGCTACTGGGACGTGTGCTGGTACGAACTCGGGCTTTCGGATCATGAAGTGGAACCGGCAGCGGGTCGTTCGACCGCACAGTGAGTGCAGCGGATTCATTGGCAAGCGGAACCGTTGGCGACCGAGGAATTCCGCACGCGGCGTAGCTCCGAGCGCAGGATGCCTGTGAGTACCGCGTTGGCTACGTTGGTCGAGCGGGCGAGGGAGTTCGAGGTCGCAACGTGGTGCAAAACCAGGAACCAGGCCGAACGGCACCCGAACCATCGAGGCCGGATCGCGTTTCCGTCCACGGCGGTCACAGTGGACAGTTCTGCAGCCACGCCGTCGATCCGCTCGATCGGGTCGTTGCCGCCTATGTGGAACAGGGATTTCGCTGGGTCGGGATCACGGAGCACATGCCGAGTGCACGCGATTCGATGCTCAATCCCGAGGAGCGCGCCGAAGGGCTGAGCGCACTGGGAACGCAGGAGCGGTTCGGCGCATACATCGAGGCCTGCCGCAAACTCCAAACCGACCGGCGTGACCACATCGAGTTGTTCGTGGCATTCGAGGCCGAGGCTTACAGCGACTATGAGCCGTTCCTCGAGAGCCTGCTGGCCAAACACCAGCCCGACTACATCGTGGGTTCGGTTCATCACGTCGGCGATGTCCCGTTCGATGTTTCACGGGAATGCTATGCCGACGCGATCGCTGTGGCAGGAGACATCGAGACGCTTTATTGTGACTACTTCGATCTCCAGTACCGCTTGATTCGGGATTTCGAACCGGCGGTAGTCGGGCATTTCGATTTGATTCGGATATTTGATCCCGAGTATTCGCAGCGTCTCACGCCTGAGTCGGTGCGGATCTGGGATCGCGTCGAGCGGAACCTTCACGCAGTGCGGGATCTCGGTCTGATACTGGATTTCAACGTGCGCGCGTTGAGCAAGGGTCAGCCGGAACCGTATGTCACGGCACCGATCCTTCAGCGTGCTTGCGAGATGGGGATTGCGCTCGTACCGGGCGACGATTCTCATGGCGTCGTCAGCGTGGGTGCGAACGTCGATCGTGGCGGCCAGATGCTGGCCGAATCCGGATTCTCGACGCAATGGCAGAGGCCCGCATGACGACGGGTCCCGAGATCCATGCAACCCTCGCGGCCGCTGTCCTGGTGACGGGCTGTGCGGTCGGCCTGGCGCCCGATCGACCCCTGGGATCGGTGGAGAACCCGGTCCGCGTAGGCGGGAAGTCGGGAGAGGTGGACTATCTGGGCCGCCTGCGCTGTCCGAGTGGAGGTGCGCCGCACTTCCACATCGAATACCGCGCGCCGATCGGCCCGTATGGGAACAAGCTCGATCGATTCGCATTGCGTTGCATCTTCGATAATCGCGGCTGGGTCGTGATGATCGATCGACATCATCCCGATCATCGAGAGACCCGCGGAGTGGGCGGTTTGGCGCTGGTCGAATCGTCGCAGCCGCTGTTCTCTTCGCCGACGCCAACTGCGGCTTCGAGTTCAGAGTTCCGGTGATCTCGGGCTCTCGCAAGCTGGCGAGGTGTGCTGCGACCGGTGCATGCTGTTTCGCCGCAATGGCGGCAGCGGACCCGATTGTCGAGGTGACGTCGGATTGCAGGGGAGGGCCCGGGGGCGGCAGTTTCGGTGTCACGCTTCGGGGCGACGGTGAAATCTTTCGCTGGCACGCAGCTTCTCGCCACGAGGAGCCCGAAGAGATCCCGATGCGATCGAACCCGGATTTGACCCGCGAGTTGATCGCCGAACTCGGTGAGATCGGGTTCGAGCAGATCGACTATCGAAAGACGGGTGACACGACCTGTTCGCTGTCTTCGCGATCGGGCGAGACGCCCCATCGCGTTTCCTGGCCGATCGGTGATTTGGAGGCGCCGGAAAAGATCAGAGAGCTGGCGAAGCGGATTCGGGGGCTCGTCGATGATCCCTCCCGCGCGGAGCCGCTACCGGTCGAATGAACTAACTTCGACGACACGCGGTTGGCTCGGGCGCAGGTCCGGCTCGTGCCTCCGAAATTTCAGGAAATCGGCTCGAGAGCCAGGGGATCGCAGGGGGCGGGTCATAGATGGGTCGCGTGAGAGACATCGCTGCGAAAGGGCGAAGCAGCGCGGTGGCGCTGCTGTTGTGCGTGGGATTGTGCGTGGGA
>JAJDAM010000581.1 GCA_029261905.1 Deltaproteobacteria bacterium | reverse complement strand
GCCGGCTTTGTGGCCCGCGTCGCCGGTATCTCCGATCTGGTCCGTCAGGCGCGCGAAGTCGTAGATCGACAACAGGTGACGGCGTTGGTCGCGCGTGAGCACCCGCAGCGCCACCGGGAAATTCTCGCTGCGCGCGTGGGAGCGGATCGAGGATTCAGCGGGGCTCGACACTTTTCAAAATCAATTCTGCGACCGCGCGCAGTCCCGTACGTTGTCGGTCCCTCGCTTCGGAGCCCGCGCCGAAGATGCCGAGCAGCAGATTGCCATCCATCAGCGAGATCAGACCGTTCGCGTACTCGTTGGCGAGCTTTTCGTCGCGCAACAATTCGCTCAGCGCAGTTTCGACTTCGCCGCGGAACACTTCGTGAAGGCCCAGCAGTTCTTCGCGCATCGGCGCGGAATGTTCGGGCGACTCGAGCACCCAGTTCACGAATGCCTCGATGTTCGGGCGATGCTGCTCGACGAACAATTCGTAGACATTGATCAGCTCGGAGATCCGCTTGCGGGGCTCGAGGTGCGACAGCCGGCCACCGAGCGCCTCGCGGAACGGGACGACGAACTGCTTCGCCGAAGCCCGGAACAGAGTGTCCTTGTCGGAAAAGTGCCAGAAGACCGCCGCGCGGCTGACGCCCGCCTTGTTGGCGATCTGGGTCACGCTGGTGCGGGCGAATCCGCGCCGAAAGAACAGGTCCATTGCGGCTTGTAGGATGCGATCCTGGGTAGCGGCCTTGTCGGGTGGCTGGCGCTCCCTCCCCGAACTGGCTTCGTCAGCCGCCATCACTCCCCCCAGTTCCGACGCAGATTCGACGGAATCTTGCCGGAAAATCGACGGATTCCCCGCCGTCGCGAGCATCCCCGCCCAGACCGACCAATGCAACCGAAAACGCTGACCGCAGACGAGCGATCGGTCAGTCGATCCAACTCCTCAGCTCCGGCCCGATCACGCGTTGGACCCGGCGCAGCGACGCCAAATCGGATGCGCCCGCCAATGTCGCGGCGGCACGCAGCGACTCCAGTAGCGCGCGGGTGGCCGAAAGTACGCCGTCTACGCCGTTCGACGAGAATGCCCGGAGCATCGGCAACGCGACGCCCACCGCATCGGCGCCGAGTGCGATCGCCCGCGCGCAATCCACGCCACTGCGCAGGCCGCCGGACGCGATCACTGACATGCCGGACCTCACCGCGTAGACGATCGAAGCCGCTGTCGGTATTCCCCAGTCGTGCAGCGCCGCGCCCAACGCGCGCTGTCGTTCCGAGCCGCGCAGCCCTTCGATCCCGGTCCACGTCGTCCCGCCGGCTCCCGATACGTCGACCCAGCAGACGCCGGCCTCACGCAAACGGGCGAGCGTCGACGGCGACAAACCGCAACCGGTTTCCTTGACGATCAACGGCACAGCCAAGCGTTCGTTCAATTGCTCGATGGCCGCCAGGCAGCCGCGAAAGTCGCGGTCTCCTTCGTCCTGCACGAGTTCCTGTGCGGGGTTCAGGTGGATGCACAAAGCGTCGGCGCCGATGGCGCCGATGAGATCCTCGACGGCCGACACGCCCGCGTCGCGCGCCTGTACGGCGCCGAGGTTGCCGAACAACAAGATGTCGGGCGCAACGTCGCGGACCTGGTAACTGCTCGCGCAATCCGGATCGATGAGCATCGCGCGCTGCGAGCCGACGCCCATGGCGAGCCCGAACTTCTGCGCCGCCATTGCGAATGCGCGATTCAATGTTCGTGCGTTCGGCGTGCCGCCGGTCATGCCGGTGATCACGATCGGAGCAGCGGGTCGACGGCCGAACCAGTCGATCGACAGATCCACGTCGGACACCGAGAGTTCCGGCAACGCTTCGTGGAGCAGGTGGACCTGGTCGAGCAAGGTACCGCGCCGGTGTTCGACGTCGGCCTCGGCGCACAGTTGCAGGTGTGCGTCCTTTCGCGACTGGATCCGCGCGCCGGGCTCGCTCACGAACGCCCGACGCCCAGCCACACGCTCGCCGCGATCGCCAACCGACGCGACTTCGCGATCCGAAGCGGCGGCTCCATGCACGGGAAGCCACGTCGGTGCAGCTCGTCGAGCAACGTGCGATAGATTCGCCCCATCGCTTCGGCCGGTCGCAGCGTGTGGCGGTCTTCGTCGGGCAACAGCGCGTCGGCGCGCTCGTAGTACAAACGTGCCCGTTCGGCGAAGTAGCCGAGCATCAAGCGCAGCTCGTCGGTCATCTGGCCGGCTTCGACCGTTTTGACGTCGACACCGAAGCGCTCGAGTTCTTCGCGCGGCAAGTAGATTCGACCGGACTCCGCGTCGTCGCCGATGTCGCGTAACACGTTGGTGAGCTGGACGGCAATCCCCATCGCTTCCGCATATTCGAGTGCTTGGGGGTTGCGGTAGCCCATCACGCGCACCAGCAGGATCCCCACCGTCGATGCGACGCGGTAGCAGTACTGCTGAAGGTCGGCAAAATCATCGACTGTTTCACCGCGCAGGTCCGACGCGATGCCGAGCAGCAGATCCTCGAAGACGTCCTCGGGTAACCGAAACCGGTGTACCGTGTCTCCGAGCGCGATCCCGACGGGGTGTGAGGCCTTGCCGCGGTACGCATCGCTGAGCTCGTCGCGCCAGCGCGCGAGCAACGCATTGCGATCGCCCGAGATTTTCGGGTCGTCGGCGATGTCGTCTGCGAAGCGACAGAATGCGTAGATGGCGTGCAAGGCGCGCCGCTTGTCTTTCGGCAGCATCCAGAACGCCGCGGAGAACGACGAACCACTGCGACGCGTGACGTCAGCGCAGTATCGGTAGGCGTCGTCGATTCCGGCCGCCAGCGGGGGCTGTGTCAACACGATTCGAGCCACGCCAGAGTGCGTTGCGCGATCGATTCGGCGTCGATGCGCGCGTCGAGCCACTGCTGGTCCACGTCACCGTGTTCGACGAACCCGTCGTCGAGGCCCATCGCGAGCACGCGCGGGTGCAGCGGACTCGCCGCCAGCGCTTCGAGCACCGCGCTGCCGAAACCGCCGGCCAGCATGTGGTCTTCGAGCGTGACGATCCGCCCGCAGTGTCGCGCAGCCGATTCCAGGGCATCGCGATCCAGCGGCTTCACGAATCGAGCGTCGACTACCCGGGCCGACACGCCGCGTTGGGCGAGCTTTTCCGCAGCGGCGAGAGCGCTGGAGACCGTCTTGCCGAGCGCGAACAGCGCGACGTCGCTTCCGTCGCACAGCATCTCGGCGTGCCCGATCGGAATCGGCTTCGGCTCCGGGTCCAGCCCGACGCCGAGCGCTGCCCCACGCGGGAAACGCAGCGCGAACGGGCGGTCCGAGCCGACTGCGGTGGCGAGCATGTGCTGGAGTTGGTTCTCGTCGCGTGGCGCTGCGACGACCAGGCCCGGAATGATGCGCAGGTAGCCGAGGTCGAGCACCCCGTGGTGGGTGGGTCCGTCGGCGCCGACGAGTCCCGCACGATCGAGCGCGAAGCTCACCGGCAAACCCTGGAGTGCGACGTCGTGCACGATCTGGTCGAACGCGCGCTGCAGGAATGTCGAGTAGATCGCGCAAACCGGTCGCAGCCCCTCGGTGGCGAGCCCTGCGGCAAAAGTGACGGCGTGCTGCTCGGCGATCCCGACATCGTAGACACGTCCGGGATGGCGGCGCGCAAAGCGGTCCAGACCCGTTCCGTCGGGCATCGCGGCCGTGATCGCAACCACGCGTGGGTCACGATCCGCGACGCGGCCCAGGGCGTCGGCGAATGCCTCGGTCCACGAGGGCGGCCCGGAATTGGATCCGGACTTGCGGGCGCCGGTGGCCCGATCGAATGGACTGGTCGCATGCCAGCCATACGGATCTGCGGCGGCCGGCGCGAAGCCGTATCCCTTGTGGGTACGGGTGTGCAGCACGGTCGGCCCGGAGGCATCGCGCAGCGTTTCGAGTGCCGGGATGAGTTCGTCGAGGGCGTGCCCGTCGACCGGTCCGATGTAACTGAACCCGAGCGATTCGAAATACTTCCGAAATTCTCCGGTACGACGCAGACCGCCGACGCTGGGTGCGATCGACATCCCGTTGTCGTTCAAGACGACACGCAAGTCGGCGGCGAGTTCTCCGGCGTGGTTCAACGCCTCGAAGGCCATGCCGGCCGTCGACGCGCCGTCTCCGATCACCGCGACAGTTCGCGCAGCGTCGCCGGATCGACGCTGCGCTTCCACGATTCCGAGCGCCGCCGAAATCGACGTGCCAGCGTGGCCTGCACCGAACACATCGAATTCGCTCTCGGCGCGACGCAAGAAACCGCTCGGCCCATCGGCGCATTTGACGCGATCGAGTTGCTGACGCCGTCCAGTCAGCGCTTTGTGGCCGTACGCCTGGTGGCCAACGTCCCAAACGATGCGATCGCGCGGTGTGTCGAACACCCAGTGCAGACCGACCGTGAGCTCCACGGTGCCGAGGCTGCCCGCGAAGTGACCCCCACGACGCGCGCCCAGTGCGATCAGGTCGTCGCGCAGTGCATCGCACACGCCGCCCAAGCGCGCACGCGGCAGGCAGCGCAGCTCGCGCGGATCTTCGACCGCGTCGGGCGCGGAGACGGATCGGACAGCGGTCCCCATCAGAACGGCAGCTTCCTTCGCAAGCCCGCCCACGGCAACGAATACCGCTGACCGAAAACGACTTAGGAGTCTGTCCGCCCGCAGTGGAGCGGGGCCAGCGGCCCGCCCTGGCTCACAGGACCGAAAGCACAGAATCGCAAAAATGGTCGATGTTGGCCGAGTTCACGCCGGCGACGTTGAACCGGCTCGAGCCGACCATGTAGATGCCGTGCCGCTCGCGCAGCAGCGAGACCTGCCGTTCGTCGATCCCCAGGAACGAGAACATGCCGCGTTGCCGCGCGATGAAGTCGAAACGGCTGCCGGCGCCCTTCTCCTGGAAGCGGGAGACGAGCAACGAACGCAGCGAGTTGATGCGGTCGCGCATCGCGGCGAGCTCGCGCGTCCACAGCGCGGTGAGTTCGGCGTCACGGAGGATGTGATCGACGATCGCAGCGCCGTGGGACGGAGGCATCGAGTAGATGCCGCGGATGATGCTCAGCAGTTGGCTCTTCGTCGCCGCCGCCTGCTTCGCGGAAGAAGACAGCAGCATCACGGCGCCCGTGCGCTCGCGGTAGAGACCGAAATTCTTCGAGCAGGAACTCGCTACGATCAGCTCGGGAACGTTCGCCGCCAGCTGGCGAACGCCGTACGCATCCTCGTCGAGGCCGTCGCCGAAGCCCTGATAGGCGAGGTCGACAAAGGGCGTAAAGCCGGTGCGCCCGGCCAGCGCAACGACCGCGTCCCACTGCTCTCGATCGAGATCGGCACCGCACGGGTTGTGGCAGCAGCCGTGGAGCAGCACGATGTCGGATCGGCCGAGCTGCCCGAGGCATGCCGCCATCTCGTCGAAGCGGACGGAGCTCGTGGTCGCATCGAAGTAAGGGTACTCGCGGATCGTCAGCCCGGCGTCGCCTAACAGAGGGACGTGGTTGGCCCAGGTCGGGTCGGGAACCCAGATCGTGGTCTCGTCGCCGCAGCGCACGATGAGCTCGGCTGCCGACCGAAGTGCACCGCAGCCTCCCGGGGTCTGCACGACCGAGACGCGATCGCTGGCCACACCCGAGAGGTCATCGGACAGGATCAGCCTGCCGACGCGCTGGTTGTAGCCCTCGTCGCCGGCTGGCCCGATGTACGCCTTGGTGTCCTCTTGCTCGAGCAGGTGCCCTTCGGCCCGCTTCACGCTCTCGAGCACGGGCGTGTGGCCGGCCTCGTCCTTGTAGACCCCCACGCCGAGGTCGACCTTTTCGGTCCGCGGGTCTTCGCGAAATGCCGACATCAGGCCGAGGATCGCATCGGGCGGCACGGGGCTCAGGGTTTCGAACATGGCGCGAAGGGTAGCGGCTCAGGCCGCTCAAACGAGTTCGTCGAGCGCCAAGACCAACTTCAGCATTTCGTCATCGGTTCCGATCGTGATGCGAAGGTAACGGTCGATGCGTGGCTGCTCGAAGTAGCGCACCAGGATGTCGCGCTCTCGTAATCGCTCGAAGAGCTGGCTCGCCTCGACACGCGGGTGGTGGACGAAGACGAAGTTGGCGCTCGAGGGCAGGACCTCGAACCCCAGCGCTTCGAGCCGGCTCGTCGTCTGCGTACGCGTGGCGACGATGCGGTCGCGACACGTGCGGAAGTACACCTCGTCGTCGAGCGCAGCGACGGCCATCTGCTCGGCGACCCGGTCGATCGGGTACGAGTTGAACGAGTTCTTGACACGGTCGAGCCCGGTGATGAGATCGGGGTGCCCGAGCGCGTAGCCCACCCGCAAGCCTGCCAGCGAGCGAGACTTCGACAGCGTCTGCACGACGAGCAGGTTGTCGAAGCGCGGCACCAACGCGACCGCCGACTCGGCGCCGAAGTCCACGTACGCCTCATCGACCACCACCAGGCGATCGGGCTCATCGCGCAGCAGCTCCTCGATCTCGCCGAGCGCGATCGCGATGCCCGTCGGCGCATTCGGATTGGGGAAGATGATCCCGCCCCGTCCTCCCCGATAGGACCGGAGGTCGACGCGAAAGTCGTCCGCCAGCGCGATGCGCTCGACCTCCACGCCGAAGAGCTGACAATAGACGGGGTAGAAGCTGTAGGTGACGTCGGGAAACTGGAGTGGGTGCCCGCCGGTGAAGAAGGCCAGAAAGCTGAGCGCCAGCACTTCGTCGGAGCCGTTGCCGACAAACACGTTCGAGCAACCCAGCCCCGTCGAGCGGGCAACCGCATCCTTCAAGGCCAGCGAGCCCGGGTCGGGATAGAGGCGCAAGGACGGACCGACATCGCCCGCGAGCACCGCGAGAGCGCGGGGCGAGGGCGGGTAGGGGTTCTCGTTCGTATTCAGCTTGACGAGGTCGGCATTGCGCGGCTGCTCCCCCGGGACATAGGGGGAGAGCCGCCGGGTGACATCGCTCCAGAATCGGGACATGTGGCAAGGCTAGCAGCCGGGGTCGAGCCTTCGGCCCAAGTGCACGGCTGCCGAAGTGATTCACACCCTCCGGCGGGGTCGCCTGCTGCGCTGGCGACCGAAGAGCGCAAGCGTCGCGAGCGCGCAGATCCGAAGTGTGTCGCTGGCCGGTTCCGGCACCCAATCGGCGGTCAGCGGGATGTCCGACGCGGTGCCGAGCGCAATCGTCTGTTCCGCGGCACCGCCTTCGAGCAGGTCGAGCAGGAATTCACTGCCGTTGAAGACTCCGATGTCGCCGACGCCGTCTCCGTTCCAGTCGCCGGAAATGCCGATCAGGTTCGTCGCGCCGAACGCCAAGGTCGCGTCGCTCGTGCCGCTGTGGTCGACGTCGAGCAGGAAACTCGCCGTGCTCGGGCGATACAGCCCGATGTCGTCGTCGCCATCGCCGTCCCAGTCTCCGGCGATCGGCAGGTCACCCGACTGCCCGAAGAGTACGCTCTGTTCGCCGACGCCGTCGAGATCGGCGTCGAGCAGGAACTCGAAGGTCACGCTGTTCCATGTGCCGATATCCGTGCCGCCGTCGCCGTCCCAGTCGCCAGAGATCGGTAGATCGCCACCTCCGGCGAGGGTCACGGTGCGGTCGGCGCTACCGTTGCGATCGCTGTCGAGAAAGAACGTCGTACTCGAAGGTCGATAGACCCCCACCCCGTCTCGGCCGGGTCCGTTCCAGTGGCCGGCGATGGGAAGATCGCCGGCTTGCCCGAGCGATACCATCTCATCGACGCCGCCGTTGCCGTCGAGGTCGATGTGGAAGGTATTCGTAGAAGGGCGGTAGAACGCGGGTTGGTGTACATCGGGACAGGCGGCCGCAGCCGGATCGACGAACTCATCGGCACCGATATCGACGGCCGACCCCGCCACACGAGCGTCGCCGTCGAGATCAAAGTCGAGCCCGGTCGCGAAAGCCGTGTTGCCGGTGTCTTCGGCCGCGGATCCCGCGCCGAGGTGGTAATCGCGGCACAGACCCTGTGCCGCGACCAGCGGGTTCCCCTCGATATTGCCGCTTCCTTCCGGCTGCGCGTTGAGTGTCGCAACGGTGAGCGCCGGACCCTCGGCGATGTTGTAGAAGACGTCGCCACCCGAAAAGAAGAGGTTGGAGCCGATCGACGACGGTGCTGAGAAATCGGCCTCGCGGATGTGCACGCTGTCGTTGGCGAGAAAGATGTTGTTGTCGATCGCTGGTGTGATGTTCGACCCCGAACCCGCGAGGAACAGAGCCCCCGTCGTGAAGGCATCCGGCATGAAGATGCCCTCGTTGCCGGCGATGGTGTTGTTGACGATGTCGGCGTTCGTGTTGAGTATTCCAATCGCGCCACCGAACTGGCCCTGGTTGCCGGCGAACACGGAGTTCGTGACCGACGAGGTGCCGGCGGACGCGAAGGTCAGTCCGCCACCGCTCGGGAAATTGCTTTCACCGCCGGTAAGCTTCGAATCGAGGATCTGGTTCCGGTCGAGGCGACACAGCGCGCCGTCCTGGCACATCAGCCCGGGGACTGCCTCGCTCGCTGTGTTCCATGTCATCACGTTGTCGCGCATGTCGAGGTCGAGGGTCGTCTGCAACAGCGTGTCGTCACTGAGCCAGCCCGCTCCGCCGAACTCGCTCTCGTTGTGCGCCATCCGATTGCGCTCGACGAGCGCGGCGGAACCGAACAGAGCGATTGCCCCGCCGAACGCACACCCCTCGGCCAGAAACGGTACCGGCCCGGGCAGGATCGTGCAGACGGCAGACGTGCCGCGGTTGCGCACGAAGACGTTGTCGAGAAGGTCGACCGGGGCGGTGAAGGTCGCCACGCCGGCGCCCAAGGTCAGCTCGGTGTCGTTGGCAGAGATGTCGGGGATCTTCTCCACACGATTTCCGAAGAAGGTGTTGCGCCGGATCGTGGTCAGGCCCGAGTTCGACTCGAGGTGGATGCCCCCACCGAAGCGCGCGGCGTTGTTCAGGAAGTAGTTGTCCTCGATCAAGCCCGACGACTCGATGACGAAGATCCCACCACCCGCGTGATCGGCATCGTTGTTTTCGAAGAAGTTGTTCCGGAACACGAAGCCGTCGGCACGGACGATGTAGAGCGCGGCGCCCGCGGGCCCCGCATTGTCATCCCAGATGCCGCCGGTCGCCCGGTTGCCGCGGAAGACGTTGTTCTCGACGAGCGGTAGGGAGTCGAAACACCCGATTCCACCGCCCAGTTCTTGCCCGGTGTTGTCGAGGATCGTGTTCCCGGTGATCACTGGATCGGCCGGGATGCTTCCTTCACCGAGTCCACCGATGGGCAGCACCGCGATACCGCCGGTCCAGCCGAAGCTGTCACGGATGATGTTGTCGCGAATGGTCCCACGGCAGCCAAGGCACATGATCGCTCCGCCAAAGCAGCATGTCGTCGGTGCCACACCATTTCGGATCGTGAAGCCTTCGAGTGCGGAGGTGACGGGCTCGTTGCTCATCATGCGCACTACGATGTCGGCAGATTGTCCGTCGATCGTGGTGACTTCGGCGCCCCCTGTCGACCGCACCACGATGTCCTTGCCGAGAAAGTCGATCGACTCGAGATAGAGGCCGGGGTCGACTTCGACGACATCGCCGCCACTCGCGGCGGCGATGGCCGCCTGGATCGTGCCGTGATCTTGCGGGACGCGGATCGTACCCGCAGATGCGATTCCCGCGCCGAGCGTGGCCACCGCAAGCGATAGTGCGAACGCGATCGACCCGACGGCGTGAGTCGCGCGCGAATTCGCTGTCCGTACGAAGAACCTTGCGGAGGTCGCGAGAAAGACGCGAGCGTGACGACTGCGAGGGTTCTTCAATGGACGGCGAGACGGTCGTAGCTGCATGCGGATCCTCCAGTTCGTGCGGGACGGAGACGGGGGCAGAGCCGTCGGCCGGCTTCATCGTGGCACCGAGCGACGTGCGAGTCGACATCGACGCCGCGGAGTGTGCCTTTTTGCCTGGCATGCTGTGGACGAAGCCTCAGTACGCCGAAGGCGGGTCATGATCCTGCAGCGACGTGTCGAGGAACTCGCCGATGGTCGTATCGCTCACGAGTGGGACGTAGCGCTCCAGCATCGCATCGCGCGCCGCGTCGAGCGAGCCGACGCGTCGAGGCTGGCCGAACCACGCAGCAGCCGTCGCATCGGCGAGCAATTCCCCCGCCAGGCGGTTGCCTTCTTTACCCCAGTGGGTGTTGCGCCTGTGGTACAAGTCGACTCCCCTCTGCGCGAAATCGGCTCGAAGGTACTCGACCATGTCGAGAAGTGGCACTTCGGGCGCCGTTCGACGGTGGATCTCGGCGATGATGCGCATCGAGAGCCGAAAGTCGTAACCCGCCGCGTCGCCTTCGGATGCCACGAGCGTTCCTTCGAGCAGAGCCGGGTCGACCTGGATCTGGCTTGGCCCCAGAGCC
>JAJDAM010000580.1 GCA_029261905.1 Deltaproteobacteria bacterium | reverse complement strand
TTCGCTCCGGTTCGGACGGCAAATCCCCGCTCGTTGCATCGTTGCCGATCAGATCCGTGTCGCGATACAGCGAGCCGTACCAGGTGGTACAAACGGGAGATTGGGCGGCGTCGACCGTTTCGAGTTCCACGATCTGGTACGCACCGGCGCGATGGCGGGTGACTGCGGCAACCCGTGCACGCGTTCGCAACGTCTGTCCCGCGCGGATCGGCTGGTGGAGCACGATGTGATGCGAGAAGTGGACGCCGCGCACTCTCTCGGCCGCCACGAGATCCCTGTTTTCAGCCAGTTCGTGGACGCCGAGAAAAACCGGCCACTCGAAGCAAACCGGAAACAGCGGATGGGCGAGCACGTCCGGCCGCGCCGCGGTGTCCAGGTAGGGGGCCGATGCATCACCGAGACCGGCCGCATAGGCCATCGTCCAGCGCGCATCGATCGGAGTCGAAACCCACTGGCCCGTTGCGCCGACGCTGTTCGAAGAAAGAGGCACGCGCGCAGCATACACCGTCTCGAACTCGACGACTGGATCGATAGGTGAAGGACTCCTGACGCGGGGCGATCGGGAAGCGAGATGCGAGATGCGAGATGACCCTAAGCGGGAAGCGCACCCGTCAACGATGCTCGCTGAGAAATCTCGATCCAATTGCCATCGGGATCGCGGATGAACCCGATCCGGGCGACCTTTCCGAGTGTCATTGGCGCGAACCCCGGCATGGCGCCCCGATCGATCGCGCCGGCATACTCGGCGTCGACATCCCAGACCTGGACCGTGAGATAGCGATACCCCGGTGCCCGCATGACTTCATTGCGGGTCGTCGCAGCATCGGCTGCGATGGACGGATCCTCCACGAACGACAGCACGGTATTGCCCCAGCGGTAGGACTGCTCGTCGACCGCGTCGAGTCCGAGCGCCTCTCGATAGAACGCGTGATGTGCCTTGGCGCTGTGAACGGCCAGCCGGATTCCGATGCCGTCGATCCCCTGGAAGCCCGGCTCGACCAGCCGCACCCGGTTTCCGTCCGGATCCGCGAGCGTCTGCTCGCCGAAGGCGCCCTCTCGCGCGATCAACAGTTCCCGATAGCCACTCTGGGCCAGATCAGTGAGCGGTTCGCGGGAGTGGTTCAACTTGAACACGGACCCGTTCAAGCCATGGCGGTGCTGACGAACCCCTTTGCCGGCGGGCAGCATCTCCTCGTAGGGTAATCCCACCTCGGATCGCCAGAATTCGAGCATCGGATCGAGCTGCATCGTGTACAGACCGAAATCCAGCACGTTTTTTGCCAGTTTCATGCTACCCCCGCGAGGAATCGTTGGTTCCTCATTTCCGCTGGCCATCAGCTTCGGCCCTCGTCGTCAGCATATCCGACGATCGGAAAAGACCGACAGAATCCGCCGCGGACACCCGATCTCGGGGAAGTCATTCGAACGCGTGCAGGCAACACGGTGAATCCGACTCTTGTTCTGGTACGCCATCTGCTACTCAGTGCTCCGGGGGAAGAGAACCTGACTGCCCATCCGGCCGTCCACGCATGAACACACCGTCGCTGCCCGCTCAGCCGCTACCCGTGCAACCGCAGACCGACTCGGCGCTGCTGGAAGTCGTCGATCTCGTCACATCGTTTCGGACCGATACCGGGACGATTCGAGCCGTCGACCAGGTGAGCTTCAAGGTCGGTGCCGGTCGCACGTTGGCTGTCGTGGGAGAGTCCGGTTGCGGGAAGAGCGTGACGGCGTTGTCCGTGATGCGTCTCGTTCCCGCCGACAACGGTTCGATCGACGCTGGGTCCGTTCATTTCAAGGGTACCAACCTGCTCGACCTCTCCGAGCGCGAGATGCGCGAAATCCGCGGCAACGAGATCTCGATGATTTTCCAGGAACCGATGACGGCTCTGAACCCGGTATTCACCGTGGGGCAGCAGATCATCGAGATCTTCAAGACTCATCGAGGGTACGGCCGAGCGCAGGCGCGTGAAGCTGCAATCGCCATGTTGCACGAAGTCAAGATCCCCAATCCCGAGCAACGTGTCGACGAATACCCCTTTCAATTGTCCGGTGGGATGCTGCAACGCGTGATGATCGCGATGGCGCTCGCCTGCGAGCCGAGTCTGTTGATCGCCGACGAACCCACAACCGCTCTCGATGTGACGATTCAGGCACAGATCCTCACGTTGATGCGCAACCTCCAGCAGCAGCGCTCCACCGCGATCATCCTGATCACACACGATCTCGCCGTGGTGGCCGAAGTCGCCGACAGCGTCGTCATCATGTATGCGGGCAAAATCGCGGAACGCGGCGACATCTACTCGATCTTCGAAAATCCGAAGCACCCCTACACACAGGGGCTGCTGAAATCGATTCCGGGCCTCAATGACACCCGCAAGGGTGGGTTGTCCACCATCGAAGGCAACGTGCCGTCTCTCCAGAATCTGCCAGAGGGCTGCCGATTCCATCCGCGCTGCCCCCACGCACAACCGCTGTGTCGCGGCGAAGTTCCACAACTGGAAGCCGTCGACGACATTCACGATGTCGCGTGTCATCTGGTTTCGGGAAGGCTCGAGCCTTGACGACGCTGCTCCAGGCTCGCGATGTGAAGATGCACTTCCCCGTGATGGGAGGCGTACTTCGCCATCGCGTCGGGAGCGTCTTCGCGGTAGATGGCGTCAGTTTCGAACTCGAACAGGGCCAGACGCTCGGGATCGTCGGTGAGTCGGGTTGCGGGAAGTCCACGCTCGGTCGCGCGCTGGTTCGCCTGTATCAGCCTACCGACGGCTCGATCCAGTTCGATGGGCAGGAAATCGCGACTCTCCCCGCCAAGGACCTGGTCCCGCTGCGTCGACGAATGCAGATGATTTTTCAAGATCCCTATTCATCTCTCAATCCGCGCAAATCGATCCGGTCGACACTCGAGGAGCCGCTTCGGATCCACGGCATCGGCGATCCAGCGGAACGGTTCGAGCGGATCGCAACACTGATGGAAAAGGTCGGACTGCGTCGCGATGACCTCCACAAGTACCCGCATGAGTTCAGTGGAGGCCAGCGACAGCGGATCGGCATCGCGCGAGCCCTGATTCTGGGACCCGAGCTGATCGTGGCCGACGAACCGGTCTCCGCACTCGACGTTTCCATTCAGAGCCAGGTCCTGAACCTGCTGGTCGATCTTCAACAGGAACTCGGGCTCACATACATTTTCATCTCTCACGATCTGACGGTGGTCAAGTACGTCTCGGACCGAGTTGCAGTGATGTACCTCGGCCACATCGTGGAAATCGCGGAGGCGCGGGGCATCTACACGCATCCCTCCCACCCCTACACGCAAGCGCTGCTCGCTAGCCTGCCGAATCCCGATCCGCGGCGGCGCACCGAGCGCCAGCCACTCGAAGGCGACGTCCCGAATCCAAGCCGGCCTCCGCCGGGCTGCGCGTTTCATACCCGCTGTCCGCACGTACGGGACATCTGCAAGCAGCAAGCCCCGAACCTCGAGGCGCTGTCTGGCGCATCGGATCACGCCGTCGCCTGCCATTTCGCCGACGAGCTTCGGACATAGGAGCGAGATTCATGCAAGCAACCGCGCAAACGACTCGTCCACTTCGGTGGTTCACCGTGCCAACCCTGGGGGCAGTGGCCACCCTCGCTGTCGCGGCTCTGGCTCTCTCGACCGGAGTCGGCTGTAGCGACGAAGCGGACGGGCCCGCGAGCGAATCCTCGACCGGTCAGCCTGCATCGGATCGGAAGGTCCTGTATGGGCTGCGAACGTCCGCCCACAAGAACCTGGATCCGATCAAACAATTCGACCAGGCATCGTCCGAAATACTCATGAACGTGTACGACACGCTGCTGACCTATCACTATTTGAAGCGCCCCTACGAACTCGTCCCGTTGTTGCTGGAGCGAATGCCCGAGAAGCAAGCCGACGGTGTCACGTATTCCTTCACACTCAAGAAGGGGGTGCACTTCAGCGACGACGAGTGTTTCGAGGGAGGCACAGGCCGCGAACTCAACAGCGACGACGTGATCTACAACATCAAACGCTTCGCAGACGCGAACGAAAACAGCAAGAGCTATCCGCTGCTCGCCGGCTTCGTGTCGGGCCTCGACGAGTTTCGCGCCAAGACACGCGAACTCGGAAAGGGAGTGGACTACGACGCACACGACGTTGCCGGCCTGATCCGTATCGACGACTACCAGTTCCAGATTCGATTCACCGGCGAAAACCCGCTGGCCCTGTATCCGTTCGCTGCTCAGATCATGTCGATCGTTCCGAAAGAGGCGGTCGACCATTACGGCGAGGAGTTCGGCAATCACCCGGTCGGTACCGGCCCATTCACGATCAAGGAGTACTCGAGACGTGGCACGATCGTGCTCGAGAAGAACCCGAACTACCACGAACGCTACCCGGACAGCGGCGCGCCGGGCGACGAAGAAAAAGGGCTCCTGGTCGATGCCGGCAAGAAGCTGCCCTTTGCCGACGAGGTTCGGCTCCCGCTGATCGAAGAGCCGCAACCCGCGATGCTGCAGTTTCGCAAGGGACAGATCGATTGGCTCGGGATGGACAAGGACAGCTTTACGAAGATGGCATTTCGTGACGACGCCGGAGAATTCCACTTGAAGCCCCCCTTCGACGAGCAGTTCGGCATGTACGTGGAACCCGGACTGAGCGCCGAATTTCTCGTTTTCAACATGGACGATCCGCTGGTCGGCAAGAACAAGGCGCTCCGCCAGGCCATCGCGCTGGCATTGGATGTCGACAAGTACATCAAGATTTTGTTGAACGATCGCGGATTGCCTCTTGCAACGATCGTTCCGCACCCCATCGCAGGTAGCGAGAATGACATCGGGTTCGAGAGGCTCAGAGTCGACCTCGTAGCCGCCAAGAAGAAACTCGTCGAAGCGGGCTACCCGGGTGGCGAGGGATTGCCCGAACTGACGATCGACTACCGGGCATCCACCAAGGACGCCCGCCAGGCCTTCGAGTTCGTGCGCCACGAACTCGAAGGCATCGGGATTCGGGTCAAGCCCAATTTCCAGACTTTTTCAGCATTCCTGAAACGGATCGAATCGGGGAATTTCCAGATCATCATCGCCGGCTGGGCCGCCGATTTTCCCGACGCGGAGAACTTCTATCAGCTGCTGTACAGCGAAAACCGGGTGCCGCTCCCCAATC
>JAJDAM010000579.1 GCA_029261905.1 Deltaproteobacteria bacterium | reverse complement strand
ACGCTGCTCGTCGGTGATGAGCCTCGCGACCTCGTGTTCGCAGGTGCCGGTGGCACTCGGGCCTTCATCACGACCGCCCATCGCGGCCAGCACCGCACGCACTCCTCGATCGCGGGTGTGTTCGGCGGCGGCAACCCGGCTGATCCGCGATTCACCACGGCCGGCATCGACCGCGCCGATGTCTGGGTATTCGATGCGCTCTCGTTGGGCACGACGATCGGCGGCACTCCCGCCGAAGTGCTGACCTTCTTTGCGGACACTCCCCGAGCGCTCGCTACCGACGGGACCACCGTTTACGTGGCCGCCTTCATGTCGGGAAACCAGACGGCGACCGTCACCGAGTCGTTGGTGCCCAACGGCTTCTCGTCCGACTGCAGCCCGAACCCGCCCGGCAATCCGGGCGACGGCGTCCCCGCGAGCGCAGTGACCGCAGTCAGCGGCAGCGCACCGGAAACCGGCGTGATCGTGAAGTTCGACGGCAGCGACTGGGTCGACGCGATCGGCTGCACCTGGAACCACGTGGCTCCGTTCAATACCGGTTTCGCGCTGCCCGACAACGATGTCTTTGCAGTCAATGCGACCACGCTGGCGAAGGGCACCGTGTTCTCGTCGGTCGGCACGATTCTGTTCAACATGGCGATCAACCCCAACAGTGGAAAGATCTACGTCACCAACACCGAGAGCCCGAATCACATCCGCTTCGAGGGGCCGGGCGGCGGCGGTAGTACCGTTCAAGGCCATCTCTCCGAGACGCGGGTCACGATTCTCGATCCGGGCGGTGCCAAGGATGTCCAGCACCTGAACCAGCACATCGTCTACGCCGATCTGCACACCGACGGCGGTGCGAACCACGCCGCCATCAACGCACAGATCCCGCACAGTCTCGCGACGCCGATGCTGCCGACGATCCACAGCACTGGCAGCCCCATCTATATTCCCGCATTCGGCTCGTCGAAGATCGGCGTGTTCACGCAGACGGAACTCGAAGACGCAGCGTTCGAGTCCAACTTCGATCCGACCGTCGAAAGCGCCGATTACCTCTCGACGACCGGTGGTGGCCCCAGCGGCGTCGCGTTGGACGAAACCAACAATCGAATCTACGTGACGACGCGGTTCAATAATTCCGTCGAAGTCATCGACCTCGGCTCCGGCACCACCTCGGCCATTCACTCCCTCCACAATCCCGAGCCGACCTCGGTCGTGACGGGGCGGCCCTTCCTGTACGACGCAGTGGACACCTCGGGCAATGGCGAGACCTCCTGCGCGAGCTGCCACATCTTCGGCGATTTCGACGCCCTCGCATGGAACCTGGGAGATCCGGATGGATCACTCGGGACCGACAACCAACCCCAGCCGGACCCGATTCTCGAAGCGACCAACCCGACGGGTTCGCTGCACCCGATGAAGGGGCCGATGACCACCCAGACTCTGCGTGGCATGTCGACTCACGGGTCCTTGCACTGGCGTGGTGACCGGGTCGACGGATTCTTCGGTATCGACGACTGCAACGAGCCGGGCTATTCCGAGGCCAATTCCACCAACGCGCCCTGTGATGAGGACACCGCTTTCCGCAACTTCATCGTGGCTTTCGAAGGCCTCGTCGGGAAGGAAGGCACGATCAGCTCCGCCGACATGCAGAAGTTCGCCAACTTCATGCTGCAGGTTCAACTGCCGCCGAACCCCGTCCGAAATCTCGACAACAGCTTTACCGGCAGTCAGCAGGGCGGCGAGGACAAGTGGTTCAGTTGCGGTCCGACCACGACCGAGTGCGCACCGCTCGATGGAGACGCCACCGATGTCGTCGAGGACTGTGACGGCTGCCACTCGCTCGATCCCGTCAACGGCTTCTTCGGGACCGGCGGCGAGCAGAGCTTCGAAGGCGAACCGCAGCACGCCAAGGTGCCGCACAACCGCAACATGTATCAGAAGATCGGCTTCTTCGGTGTGAACGGAAATCAAGTGCGCGGAACCGGTTTCCTTCACGATGGTTCGATCGATACGATGAAGACCTTCCTCAGTGCGGGTCCGTTCGCGCTCAACAACGCCGAGGAGAACAATCTCGAGCAGTTCATGCTCGCGTTCCCGACCGATATCGCACCGATCGTTGGCCAGCAGGTGACGATCGGGCCGGGCAACTTCGGCGTCGGCGACATCAACTCGCGGATCACGCTGATCGATAACCGAGCGGGAGAGCAGTTCAAGTCGAAGGTGCTGGGCGGAACCGTCACCGAGTGCGACGTGATCGTGAAGACCGTCGAAGGCGGAGTCGAGAAGGGCTACTACAGCACGCTCGGCGGGACCTACACACCCGACGACAATGGTCCCAACATCACCGAGGCGGTCCTTCGCGCGAAGGCCAACCCGGGTGGCGACGCACAGACTCTCACCTATACGGCCGTCCCGCCGGGATCGGGTGAGCGAATGGGCATCGATCGCGACGAGGACAATCTGCACAACGGCGTGGAGACGAACACCGGGACGTTCGTGGACGCGGACGACACCGGCTCGAACCCCGCGTTGGCCGATACCGATGGCGACGGATTCGACGACGGTCTGGAGGTGGCTCTGGGCTCGGATCCGAACGTCTTCGCCAGTCAGCCCGCGGTTCCGGGGCTGGCACCGCTTCCGTCGCTGATTCTGGTCGGTGGGCTCGCACTCGCTGCGGTCGGGGGCCTGCGGCGGCGTCGCTCGGACTGAGCATTCGGACTAAGCACAGAGATCGGCCCCGTCCGAATCGGGCGGGGCCGCTTCCGTCGCCTCCTAGCGGATCTCGACTACGTAACGCCTGATCTTCAACGGGTGATCGTCGACGGTGTCGATCTCGACCAGGTACCGTCCCGGCGTCAGAAAGCCTGCATCGATGTTCAGGTGCACACCCGTGCCGGTCCCGGGTAGCGGCGTAGCCGTGAGGTCGATTCGGCGTCCATCGGTAGACACGACCCGCACCGTCCGTTCGCCGGTACCCCGTGCGTCGTCAGCGAGTTCGAGATCGACGGCAAGAGCTGCCTCGTTCTCGAGGTCGGCCCGATCGATCGCCAGTCGGCCGCCGGCCGCGATGCGATGTTGGCCCGACTTCGCTGTCAGCTCCGGAGGGGTAGCCGCTTGTTCCACCGCGGCGGCCGGCGAGACGGCCGGAGCCGTCGAATCCGGGAGCGCAGACGAGTCGTCCGGAGCTCTCTGCGGCCCACCGAGCGCTAGCCAGGTTCCGATTGCGATGACGCCGGCGATTCCGGCGATCCAGAGTCCAGTGTTTCCCGAAGATTTTGCCATAGGGGCAGAATACAAGACTCGAAGCGGGCGGGGCAGCACCAATCGCCCAACCGGGGGGGGGGCGTAGTACGAGTCGTCAGTCGCGCCCAGTTTGCGCCCAGGCAGTCGTGTTGCCCGATTCCGACCACCCTCATCGTCGTCAGCTACCGGTCGAGCGTGCGCCCCCGGCGTACGGTGACGGCGGATCCTTCCGCCAGGAACGCCGAACTCGGCGAGCCGGCCAGAAAAGGTGCAAACTCTGCGCCATAGATTGCGGCGGCGTCGCAATCCAATCTCGCGTCGGAGGCTCGCCAGACCTGCCAGCGGGGATGCTCGACCTGGTATTCGAGCGTTGCGCTGTTGCGCTGGCGGACGTAACCCCAATAGTGCTCGGTGATGAAGGACTCTTCGCTCCGCTCATCGGCCAGGAACGGCTGCCCGGTGACCTGTACCGCGAGCTGATTCGATCGCCCGGCGAGCGTCCAACCATATGAGACGCCGGCGGGATCGGCGCGGCCAATGTCATCTTGGTGTGTCATCGGCAGCGCGACGTAGTTCTCGTTGTACAGCCGGCGAGCGACCCACGCGATCGCGGCTCGCGGAACGATTTCCTTGACGAAAACGACACCGCGCCGCAGGCCCGTGCGATCGATTCGCCGGACATAGAAGCGAAGATTGATCTCGTCGAAGTGACGATGGAACGGCACCGCAATGCCGAGGACCTTCGTGTCGCGAAACTGAAAACCCACCATGCTGACGAAGGTCCGACCGCCGAATTCATCGAGTTCGGTTCCGGCTGGCACCCGACTTTCGAGGATCTTGGGGTCGACCTCGAAATTGATCATCGCCAGATGGACCCAGCGGGCCGTCAAAAAGGGACGCGTCTGTGTGTTTTCAACTCGTCGCATCGGTCGATTCTCGCGTGTACTAGAATGACTGGGAACTTACCTCGGTTGAGGTTCGGTGTGCCGTTCGCGCTGCATGAATTCGAGAACGAGCTCGATCCCACTGTTCGATCCTGCGGACGGCGCGTTGGACCGGAGTCGGTGTGAGTGTCGAGGCAGGTGAGTCCAATGACGAACGGCTCTCGCCGTTCGCGCTGGGCGGCGTGGTCGCGATCGGCGCAGCCCTCGCTGTTCTCGAGATTGCAACGGGCTTCATCGAGCCGTATGGGCTCTTCCACGACGAACTCTACTACTGGGCCGGGAGCCAACGTCCTGGGTTCGGCTACGTCGACCATCCACCGCTGGCTCCCTGGCTGTTGGGCGCGACGCAGCTGATCATCGGCGACGGCCGTGCGAGCTTCGCCGTCGTCCCCGCGATTTGCGCGGTCGGAACCGTGATCTGCACCGGATGGCTGGCCAGGACGTTCGGCGCGGATCGCTTTGGCCAGCTGATCGCCGGGCTGGCGGTTGCGGTCGCGCCCGTGTTCTTGATTTTTTTCAGTTTCTATTCCGTGAACGCGATCGAGCTGTTGCTCTGGACGTTGGCGTGCGCGATCACGGCCGAACGGATCCGCAGCAAAGACGCGCGGTGGTGGCTGGTGTTCGGCCTGGTCACCGGAGTGGCTCTTCTCAATAAACACACTTTCGGGTTGCTTCCTGTTGCGCTCGGAGTCGGAGTATTGTCGACATCGCTGCGGACGGATCTTCGAAGTCGCTGGCTCTGGTATGGAGTCGCTGCTGCAGTGTTGATTGCGTCGCCCAATCTCGTGTGGAACGCATTGAATGATTGGCCGTCACTGGCGTTCTACAGCGTGCGCGGTGCGGGTGTGCTGGACGCCAGCATCGCCGACGCGATCGAGATCCAGATTCTCGGGTACAACCCGTTCAACGTTCTGCTCTGGCTTCCGGGCGCGGCCTTCCTGTTGTTCTCCCGTGCCGGTCGCCCGTATCGACCCCTTGGCATCGCCTTCGTCGTCTTGTTCGCCGTGATCCTGTTCAGCGGGCAACGGCGTGGGGATCGCATCGCCGGAATCTATCCGGTCGTGTTGGCCGCAGGGGGAGTCGTGTGGGGCCGATGGACACCGCGCTGCC
>JAJDAM010000578.1 GCA_029261905.1 Deltaproteobacteria bacterium | reverse complement strand
GACGCCACGAATCGAGTGCGGATTGCAGATCCTCGTTCTTGAATTGGGTACGTCCCTCCTCGATCAACGGCTCCACTCGGCCGGCCAGAGCTCCGCGGATCTTGGCGAGATGTTTTTTCGCTTCGAGATGATTGGGGCTGGCACTCAGTGCCCGAACGTCGAGACGGATGGCGGCGAAGAAATGGCCGCTCCGCTCAGCAGCCAGTGCGTTCTGGTAAAAACCCTCGGCGCGAACTTCTGCTTCGGATGCGGCGCGCGATTCGAATGCCGCGTGCCGCGCGCCGCTGTTTTCGCGACGAATGTCATCGATGAAACTCAGGTAGCCGCGAGCCGACTCGTTGTCGGGCTCGATCTCGAGAACCTGATCGAACCAGGATTGCGCGTCCTTGTGGTTGCCGTCCGAGAATTGACGTCGGCCCGACGCCAACAGCCGAGAAACCAACTTGCGCACGGCGCTGTGAAGTTCTCGACCGTCCGCCTCGAGAACCGGATCGAAGGGGTCGATCGTCCGGAGCTGAGAGAGTTGATCGCCAGCCTTCGCCAGAGCACCTGATTCGAAGTTCGACCGATACTGTGCCCGGAGTTCCTGTTTCTCGGATCGCACGCGGCGCGAGAGCTGCTGTACGCGTGCGAGTGTATTCGAATCGCTGGGCTGGAGCTTGAGGGCCAGGCGATAGTTGAGAATCGACTCCGCGAGTCGTCCCTTATCCTCGAAGTAGCGCCCCCGCTGTTTGTAGCGGACGACGAGTTGTTCGAATTCCTTTTCGACCTTCCGGGTGCGATCGTCGGCCATCGAAAATACCGGGCTGTCTTCGGGGATCTGCCGCCAGGTTTCCAGCGCGGCCAGCCGGTCCCCCTCGCGATACAGTCGCTCGCCGTTGGCCAGGTGGGTATTGCAACCACCCATCACGACCGGTAGCGCCGCTGCCAAGAGCGCTAATGCGATCGGCCTCACGCGCCCTGCGCCGAATCTGCCGAGGTCTTCGGCACTGCCGGGGCGGAGCGATCGACCGAATACACGTGGATGGGTTCTTGGCGTCCCGAGAGCTGCCGTTCGCCTTCGAAATGCATCTCGACGCTGCCTCGCACGCGGCGCCAGACGGCCTCCGAAACCAGGATGTCGCCGCCCTTCGCGAGTTTTTCGAGACGCTGCGCGACGTTGACGGCATCGCCGATGGCTGTGTAGTCCGTTCGACGGTCGGATCCGATGTTCCCGACCACGACGACTCCGGTGTGTACCCCGATCCCGAGGTCGACGGCCAGTTGCTCGTGCTCGTCGCTTTCTCCGATCGCGAGATTCCTCGCGTCCACCGCGGCGAGGAGGTCGACGGCCGCATGCCCGGCGCGCAGGGACGGGTTGGGGTGGGTGTCGGGCGCACCGAAGTACGCCATCACGGAATCGCCGATGTATTTGTCGATGGTCCCGCCGTGATCGAGGATGCAGTCCGATGCGATTTGGAAGATCTCGTTCAGAAGTGACACGACCTTCGGGGCCTTCAGGCCTTCCGACAGGTTCGTGAAACCCCGGATGTCTGCGAACAGCAGCGTGACTTCCCGTTCGATGCCCGCCTGGGGTTCGTCTTCGGGGCCGTCGAGAAGTTGGGCCAACACGAAGTCGTTGACGTAGCGCCCGAACGCGCTTTGGATGCGCTCTTTCTGCTGCAGGCTATCGCCCATTTTATTGAAGGCGCGCGTGAGTTCGCCGACCTCGTCCCGCGAAGTGGGCGGGACCCGAACCGACAACTCACCGGCCGTCAATTGTTCGACCCCGACCCGCAGGCGACGCAGGGGGCCCACCAACAACGCGACGAAAACGACACCAGCGAATACGCCGAGAGCAATGACGGCGAGCGCGGCCGCCCCGAGTTGTTCGGTATTGCTACGTACGATCGGATCGATCAAGACCGTAAGGTCGAATTCGACCTGTGCCTCGCCCACGCGAACGCCGCTGAACACGATCGGTGCAACGACTTGCAGTCGCTCGGAATCGCGAACCACCTGCAATGCGTCGGGTTCTTCTCCCGGCAGGGGTGGGTGCAACGCTCCGGTCGACTCTCGTTCATCGGTGTCCAGTGAAGCCGCGATGCGACCGTCCGGTCCGAGCAGTCGCACTGCTGTGACGCCTTCCCCGTCACTGACGTCTTCGATCAGTTTCTCGAGCGTGAGTTCTGGGCCGAGCTCGCCGCGTGCGACGCTGAGCAGCGGTTCCTTGGCCGCTCCGGCGAGGTTCATCGCGACCGCCCGTCCGCGCTTTTCGACCTCGCTTGCGAGCGCTGTGCGTTCGTGTTGGGTCGCGATCCAGGCAAGGCTCACCGACCCGACGACGAGAAGGGTCACGACCAGCGCACTGAATTTCAGTTGTAGGGATCGCAAAGGCGGGCTCTCGTTTCCAGGCGCTACCCGCAACGGAGCGGGCGCGAATCAGCAGGGCGACAGCTACCGGCAGGCGGGTTGCCGGTCCCTCAGATACGAGGCTACTCGACAGGCGAGGAGCGCTGCAAGCAACCTTTTGTGGCGGCTTGTGTAGTGGTTGGGCGTGGCGGGTCGGTGCTACTCGAACAGCAGTTCGAGAACTTCGAATTCGCGGCTTCCCTTCGGGACCCGCACGGTCACGGTGTCGCCAACTGCTTTGCCCAGCAAAGCCCGCGCAACCGGCGACGTCACCGAGATGAGTCCGGCGGAAACGTCCGTTTCGTCCTCACCGGTGATCGTGTACCTGACTTCCTCACCGGTATCTTCGTCGGACAAAACCACCGTAACGCCGAAACGCACGGTGTTGGGCTGGTCACCGGTAATCTCGATGACCTGTGCGCGCGCCAACCGGTCCTCGACCAGGCGGATTCGGCCCTCGATGTGGCTCTGTTTTTCCTTGGCGGCGTGAAACTCCGCGTTTTCAGAGATGTCCCCGTGGGCACGGGCGATTTCGATCTCCTTGGAGATCTTCCGTCGCTCCTTGAACTTGAGCTGCTCGAGCTCGCTGTTCAGCTTTGCGTACCCAGAAGGGGTCATCGGAATTCGATCGGACATGTTCTCCCGTTCGTTCAACGGCCGTCACTGCTGGTCGTTTGCCGGGTGTGGGCCCATCGGCAGATCAGCGCGGTGAGTCTTCAGGCTACACTGGCCCGAATCGAAATACCGGCGCTCTCAGCCAAGCTAACCTCCCGCGGGGAACATCGCAACGAGGCTGAAACGGGTGAAACAGAGGTCTGATTCTTCGAGCGCGACCGCTGACGGACCCGTTCCCAACGGCGTCCCACTCGTGTTCGAAGTCGCGTCGAGGCCATCCTTGCTTCCGCTCGCGCTGCCGTTCTACGGCGTGATGCTGGCGATCGCGATGGCGTGGGCGTTCTGGAGCGGCGACTCGCTGATGCTGGCCGGATCCTCGGTGGGGGGATTGGGGGACGTCTGGGACCTCGCCGCCGACGTCGCTGCCGGGGTCATTGCCGGCCTGGCGGTGATTGGATTGTCTCGCGAAGTGACGGGCCGGACACAATGGGGCGACACGTTGGCCGATGCGCTGGCTGGCGCGATCGGAAATCCGACTCTCGTCGAGTGCATTCTGTTGGCGCTCGCCAGCGGGATTGCCGAGGAGGCGCTGTTTCGCGGAGCACTGCAGCCGCAGGTAGGCCTGTGGGCGGCGAGTCTTCTCTTTGGTCTGGCCCACTTCGCTCCCAGTCGGGAGCTGTGGCCGTGGATGTTATTTGCGGTGGCGACCGGAGTGATGATGGGAGCCCTGTTCGAATGGACCGGTAACTTGATCGCGCCAATGGTCGCCCATGCGCTGATCAACGCCGTCAATCTCAGATTGCTGGCACTTCGCAAGCTCCAGGACGCCAAACGTCCGAACCCGCGCGCCGTCGACTGACCCATCCTGGGTCAGGGACCTACGAGTCGAGGTCGATCGGCTCGTCGATCAGACGGTCTTCCAGAACCCGCAGCAGGTACCCGAGCAGCAACAGATTGGGCAGCTTGCGGCTGGTTCCCTCCTGGACTTTTTCGATGTTCGCAAAGTCTTCTGCATAGGACGCGAAGAACTCGAGCGTCTCGATCGG
>JAJDAM010000577.1 GCA_029261905.1 Deltaproteobacteria bacterium | reverse complement strand
TTCCGCCCGAACCGTACGCGAGTTCCTCACACAGGATCGCGTAGTCGAGGTTGCATCCACCGGACCCGCCGACTTCTTCAGCGAAGCCCAGCCCGAGGTAGCCGAGTGCGCCCAGCCGGGGAAACAGCTCGATCGGGTAGCGCTCCTCGGTATCGCACTTGGCGGCAATGGGCGCGATCTCGTTGGCGACGAAGTCGCGCAGCGCGCGCTGCAGTTCGCGTTGCTCGTCGCTCAAATAGAAGTCGGGTTCGGCCATTCGGGCGTCCTCTCGTTCCTTTCTCGTTCGGCGTTCTCCGGTTATCGACCCTGGAAGACCGGGGAGCGCTTCTCCTTGAACGCTCGCACTCCCTCGCGATGATCGTCGCTCTGGATGCACTGCACCTGCGCGAAAATCTCGAATTCGAACTCCGCATTCATGTCGACGCCAAGCGATCGGTGGATGGCCCGCTTCGTCCAGCGGTGCGCGATGGGTGGACCCGCCGCAAGCTGTCGAGCGAGTGCCGCAACTTCGCCGGGAAAGGTTTCCGGCGCGACGACACGGTGCACGAGTCCGATGTCGAGTGCTTCGTCCGCGTCGACGAGACGCCCGGTAAACATCAGGTCGGTCGCGGTTCCGAGCCCCACCAGCCTCGGCAGGAACCAACCTGCAGACATGTCACAGCCCGCCAGGCCGATGGGTGTGAACGGTGCGCCCAGGCGGACGCCGCTGGCAGCGATGCGGAAGTCGCACGAGAGTGCGAGGCCGAGGCCGCCCCCGACCGCGTCGCCGTGCAGGGCCGCGATCACCGGCTTGTCCATGGCTACGATCGCGCGGACGGGGTCGAGGTAGCGCCGAACGATCGGTTCCCACGCCTGGGGATCTCGCTCGACCATCTCGGCCTGGTCTGCACCAGCGCAAAACCGCCGGCCGTTGCCAGCCAGCACGACGACGCGAACGTCTTCGGACGCGGCCACCTCGCCAAGTGCGTCGACGAGGTGGTCGACGGTCGGCATCGCGAGGGTGTTGAGACGCTCGGGACGATTGAGCGTGACGGTGCCGATACCGTCTTTGATCTCGAGGAGGATGTCGTCGTTCATCTTCAGCAACTCCTAATCTCTTGGAAGAATGACGGTCCGGGCCGGTCCGCTCGGCTCGGAAAAGATCGCAGCCGCATCGTCGAGCGAAACTTCGCGCTGCACGGACTGCGAGACATCGAGGTGGTTGCGCTCGATCAGGTCGAGCACCGTCGCGATTTCGGCCGGAGTCGATCCGAACGATCCCAGTACGGAGAGTTCGGTTCCGATGAAGCGCGCGAGCGGCGGAAGCTGCGGGCGGTCCGAACCGACGCCGACGACGACCAGGCGGCCGCCGGGCGACAACGCCGCGAGCCCGAGCTCGACCGTGTCCGATCTACCGACACATTCGAGTGCGAGTGTCGCGCCGCGGGCCAGACGACGCAGCGCGCGCACCGGATCATCCTCGGAGGCAGGGTCCAATGTGGCATCCGCTCCGGCAGCCAGCGCCGCCTTCCGGGCCGGCTCGAAGGGGTCGACGGCGACGACGCACGCGGCGCCCGCAAGTCTTGCCAGCCCGACGGCATGCAAGCCGAGTCCGCCAGCGCCGATCACGACGACAGTCTCGCCCGCTCGCAGCCCGCCGACGGTCCAGAGCGCGTGAAGAGGTGTCGCGATCGCATCGGACGCGATCGCGCCGATGGAGCTCGGAATCGTATCGGGCAATCGAATCAGGCAGCGCGCGGGGAGCGCGATCTGTTCGGCGAAGCCACCTTGGCGCGCCATTCCGAGTACGGCCGGCTGCCGGCAGCGGTTGGATTGGCCGGCGATACAGGCGGGACACGTGCCACAGGTCACCTGGCCGAACGAAGCAACACGTTCTCCGGTCTGCCAGCCTTCCACCCGCGAGCCGAGTTCGACGACCGTCCCAGCGATCTCGTGACCGGGCACGGTTCCCGGTCGGACGCCGAGTTCGCCGGCCACGATATGCCGATCGGTTCCGCACACACCCGCGGCATCGACTTGCAGCAGCACCTCATCGGCCGCCGGAGAGGGATTTTCGACTTCTTCGAGCGAGATCTCGCCGGGCCCCTGATAGACGAGCGCTTTCATTACATCCCCATGAAGCGGGCGATGATGTTTCGTTGGATCTGGCTGGTACCCCCGCCCAGTTCGCAGCCCCGGACCTCGAGTACGCGTCGCATGAAATGAGAGTCGCGTTCGTAGCCATGGGCACCGGCGCATTGCAGGGCGGCACTGGTGGCGCGCGCGGCCACGTTGTTGGCCAGCATCTTGGCCATCGAGGCCTCTTTCGGGCAGGGCCCCTCGATGTCGCGTTTGTGCGCGGCCGCGTAGACCAGCAGGCGCGCGGCGGCGACCTCGGCCTGGGCCTCCGCCAGCGGATGGGAGACCGCCTGGTAGCGGCTGATGGGTTGGCCGTACTGTTGGCGGCTCGTCGCGTAGCGGACCCCGTCATCGATGGCGGCCTGTGCGACACCGATCGTCTGGGCGGCGTTGGCGAGACGTTCCGGGTCCATCAGCCTGGCCAGGTTCAGCCATCCCTCGTCGACCGGGCCGAGCATCGCCGAGTCGGGGACGACCACTCCTTCGTAGTGGACCTTGTTGACCATCAATGCTCGCATGCCCGCATAACGCGTTCGCTCGAAGCGCGGGCCCGACGGACCGTTCTCGACGAGAAACAGGCTGATGCCCTTCTGTCGTGAACCGCCGGGAATGGTCGCCGTGCGGGCGGCGGTGATGATCACATCGGCGCGCTCGGCACCCGAGATCGGTCCCTTCACGCCGTCGATCTGCCAACCACCTTCGACCCTCTCGGCGCGCGTCTGCATGCCCGCGAAGTCAGAGCCGGCACCCGGCTCCGACATCGCCAGCGCAAAGCGTTTTTCACCGCTGACGATTCCGGGCAGGTAGCGCTCGGCCTGTTGCTTCGAGCCGCAGATGTGCAGCGCGTGAGAGCCGAAAATCGTTCCGGTGATGTAGAGGGTCGCGAGCGAGATCGAGGTCTTGCCGACTTCCTCCACGAAGACGCACAGGTCGAGCACCGATCCATCCGAGCCGCCGTACTCCTCCGGTACGGGTATCCCCGTCCATCCCCGCTTGGCGCAATCTCGATAGAACGCGTCGGGATATTCCTCGTCCTGTTCCATCTGCAGGATCCGTTCGGGCGGATAATGTTCATCGAGGAAGGCGCGCACGTCGGCGCGCAGATCGAGTTGTTCGGGTGACAAATAGATGTCCATCAACACAGTCCCCTCAACAGAGTCCCCTCAACAGAGTTCCCTCAACAGACTCCCCTCAATACAGCCCGCTCGGCTCAGCGTCCCTCGAAGTTGGGCCGGCGCTTGTTCTGGAACGCGTCGAGTCCCTCTCGAAAGTCGCTCGAGCGGATGCAATCGGCTTGGATCTGGGCCTCGAGGGCGAGCTGCTCCTCGAGAGTGCGGCGTTCGAGGTCGAGCAGGGCGCGTTTGTTGCCCCGTGTGGCGAGCGGTGCGAGAGCGGACAAGCGCTCGACGAAGGCGGTGACCGATGTGTCGAACGATTCGGCCGGCGCCACTTCGGTCACGAGCCCGGCCGACAGCGCCTCGTGTGCATCGAAGACCCGTCCAAAGTTCAGGATCTCGAGCGCACGACTGGGCCCGACGATGCGCGAGAGCCACCAGGTCGCGCCGGTGTCGGCGCCGCTGATACCGAGGCGTGCGAACACGAAGCCGAGTCGGGCAGCATCGCTCATCACGCGATAGTCGGCGCTGAGCGCGACCGCCGCACCGCCCCCGAACGCGTCGCCGTTGATGGCTGCGACCGTCGGAACTTCGAGCCGTGCCAGCGCAGAAATGCCGGCGTTGGCGTTCTCGAGTTCGGCGACCGCGTACGCGCGGTCGCCGTCGAGCATCTGCTGCAGCGAGTCGAAGTCGCCACCCGCGGAGAAGGCGCGCCCCTCGCCCGTGAGAACGAGCACCCGAGCAGCCTCGTCGGAGCCGACCTGCTCACATGCGGCGATCAATTCATGGAAGGCCCGATCGTTGAGTGCATTGCGAACGTCTGGCCGACGGATCGTCAGCCAGTACACACCGCGCTCGTTGCGGTCGAGGGTGAGCAGATCAGACATCGATCTTGAAGACCCGGGCCGCGTTGTCGCGCAGGATCTTGCGGGTCGCCTCCGCGGAGAATCCGCAGTCGTAGACGTCCTGTGCGGTTCGCTGAAACGGGAGCAGCGGGTAGTCGGTGCCCCAAATCATCTTGTCCTGCCCGTAGCCGCCTGCGAATTTCTTGAGCCCTTCGGGCCACTGGCGGGCCGGGCGCGCGGATGATTCGACATACACGTTCGGATGTTTCCAGGCGAGGATCATCATCTCCTCCTCCCAGGGATTGCCGACGTGGGTGCCGAGGATCTTGAGTTCCGGGAAGGTGAGTGCGACCTCGTCGAGGTAGATGGGCCGCCCGCATTCGGAGGGCAGCAGCGGCCCGGTGTGCCCGACCTGGATCGCGACCGGGATGTCGTACTCGCAGCAGGCAACGTAGAACGGCCAGTACATTCGATCGGTGGGAGGCGGTGCCGTCGTGCGTCCATCGCCGTACTGGTAGGGCTCGAGGCGAAATGCGCGGTATCCCAGTTCCTCGACACAGCGCCGAAACTCGCGCATAGCGGGCATGGGGTTGCGGATGTCGACGGTGAAGCAGCCGATGAAACGATCGGGAGCCCGGGCGATGTACGCAGCGGTTTCGTCGTTGTCGACCACCCACGTGTCGAGGAACTTGAATGACGATGCGACTCCGATGTCGACACCCGCCTCGTCCATCTCGTCGATGATCTGGTCGAGCGTGAATCCCTTGCGGAACCGCTCTTCGACGCCGTACTTCCGAAAGATGTGCCAGAACGAGTCCGGCCAGCGGTCGGCAGTCTCGGGCGCCATGATCGACATCCAGGCATCGATGGCACCGACGCGTTCGGTTGTAGTCATCGGGTCTCCTTTTTTTTCTGGACGGTCTGGACGAGCGAGCGCGAGATGATCTCGCGCATGATCTCGGAGGTTCCCGCGCCGATCGAGAACCCGGCGACATCGCGGTAGTAGCGGGGGATGGGGGACTCCTCGATCTGTCCGTAGCCTCCGTGGAGCTGGAGTACTTCGGCCGCAACCGACTGCACTGCGGCCGCCGCATGCAGCTTTGCCATCGAGACCGCCATGTCTCCGCTCGGATCTCCATCGGAGAGCAGGCGGGCCGCCTGGTAGGTCAGAGCCCGCGTGGCTTCGAGCCGCGTCGCCATCTCGGCGAAGCGGTGGCGCCAGGTTTGGAAGCCCAGCAGGCTCGACCCGAACGCGTGTCGCTCGTGAGCATGCTCGATGCCGAGTTCGATCAGGCGTTCCATGATGCCGACGGCGAACGCGGCGATGACGAGGCGCTCGCCTCCGAAGTGCGAGAGGATGTAGTGCATCCCCCGGCCTTCGTCTCCGACCAGGTTCGAAGCCGGGATTCGGCACTCATCGAAGAAGAGTTCCCCGGTGTCCGACGCCCGCGCACCGAGTTTGTCGAGTCGACGCCCCACCTGGAAGCCCTTCGTGTCCGTGGGGAACACGACCAGCGAGATGCCCCGGGGCCCGGGCCCGCCGGTGCGGACGGCAAGCGTGATGAAATCCGCGCGGGTGCCGTTGGTGATGTACGTCTTCTGTCCCGAGATCACGTAGTCGCTGCCGTCGCGATGTGCGCGCGTCGTCATCGAGGCGACGTCCGACCCGGCGCCTGGTTCAGACACGCCGATCGCTCCGATCAACTCGCCGCGGATCGCTGGCGCCAGCCAGGTTTCCTTGAGCTCATCGTTGGCCTCGTCAGCAAGCGCCGAGAGCGCGAATTCGGACTGTGCGAGCAGCCCCACAGCCGTCCCGACCGAGTCGCCCTTTACCAGTTCCTCGCACAGCACGCAGGTCGACAGGAAATCGAGGCCGCTGCCACCCCAACGCTCCTGGTACCGAACACCCAGAAAGCCCGCATCGCCTGCGGTCCGGTAAAGCTCGCGAGGGAATTCGCCCGCTGTCTCGTACTCGTCAGCATGCGGTCGGATCTCCCGATCCACGAAGGCGGCCGCGCTGTTGCGAAGTGCTTCGTGCTCGTCGGTGAGATAGACGGAGGGGAATCGGGGAAGGGTCATGGGGGTCCCGGTCGTTGACTGTTGACCAGATTACGAATCTAGTCAGTCATTGTCAAATCCAGGGAAATGTAGTGAGATGGAGAGTGAGATGGAGAGTGAGATGGAGGAATGCAGCCGAATCCGATCCAATCCGGAGGTCGCTGATGCGCGCCGCTCCACGGAGAATTGAATGAGCACCGAAAGCACGTCAGCTCCGGATGCACGTCTGATCGCCTCCGCCGAGGCCCAGTTCCGTCGCTTCGGCTTCAAGCGAACCACCGTTGACGACATCACTTCCGAGGCGGGTACCGGAAAGGGAAGCCTCTACCTGCATTTCGAATCCAAGCAGGCGGTCTATCTGGCCGTTGTCGAGGCTTCGCTCGAGCGGTTCGTCAACAGCGCGTCACAGCTCCTCGATGGTCCCGGTTCGGTGCCCGAGCGCCTGCGTTCACTGGTCGAACTCACGATTCGTCACTACGGGGAAGATGAACTTCTCCACGCATCGCTTTTCGGAAAGACCGGCCTGGTGGATGGCGACGTGGCTCGAATGGCAGCGGATGTACAGCGAACCGGTATCCGGAGCCTGCTGCGAGCGCTGCTCGCGATCGGTCAACGAGAGGGCTCGGTAAGGACCGATCTCGATGTCGATGCGGCGGCGGCCGTGCTCTTCGAGATCGGCTGGGCGGTGGTCCGCGCCGCACTCGAGGGCGACAGTCAGGTTTCGCTCGACCAGGCGTTGACGACCCTGAACCAGATCGTGGGACTGGGCCTGCTGCCCAGAAGCCAGTGAAGGGTACTGCCGCAGCCGGTTTACCCGAGCGCATCCTCAGTGACGATCGCGCGTAGCACGGTCTGCTGGAAACGAGAAATGGTTTCGGGGTCGACGTCACTCAGCTGCAGACGCGCGATGGATTGCGACGACGATGCGAACAATCGCGCGAGACTCTCGGTGTCGGCATCCGCGGCTACGCAGCCTTCGCGTTGGCCCTGCTCGAGTGTTCGCTTCGTCAGCGCCACGATGCGCTCGGTGAAGGCGCGATAGCGCGGCCACACGTCTTCCCGAACGGCCGAGCCCCATTCGAGCCACACGATTGCATAGCTGCGTCGCGTGTCGAGGAAGTCGACGAATACACGGCCCACCTCGCGCAGAATCTCGACGCACCCTTTGTGCTGAGCTCTCATGCGATACGGTCATGCGCCGGCGGTTCAGGCTGCGACTCGCTCGCCCGACTCAGGCCAGTCGCGGTGGTCGCGGAAACAGCGTCGGTGTTCTCTCGCGATAGGCGACGTATGCCGGATCGTGGCCCCAGCGGCGCTTGCCGCGGGATTCGAGCAATGGGATTCCGCTGATCCGCGTCAGCAGTACGTACACGAAGACCGGTGAGATCAGCGTGATGAGCTGCCCGCCTTCGAGTGCGGGTAGCGCAAGGATCGCGATGCCCAGCCACAGCATGATTTCACCGAAGTAGTTCGGATGCCGAGACCAGGCCCAAATCCCTGATTGGATGAACTGGTCCCGGTTTGCCGGGTCGGCTCGAAAACGCGACTTCTGCCGGTCAGCCACGACCTCGATCGAGAATCCCAACACCCAGATCGCGATGCCGACGATACCCACCCATCCGATCGGAGTCTGGTGGGTCGAAGTCATGGCCGCCAGCGCGCAACTCAGTGTCAAAAACACCCACAGGGCTTGAAGCGTCCATGCCATCGAGAAGCGTACGAAGCTGGGTTTGATCCGGTCGAAGCGACCGTCCGATCCGTCTCGACTGACTCGCGAAAAGAGGAACGATCCCAAGCGAGCGGCCCAGACCGTCACGAGGCCACCGAGCAGGCAGGCGCGGAGCCCCAACTCATCGTTCAACACCATCGCCGCCGCGACCAGGCTGATGTAGGTCGCACTTCCGGTGAGGTCGTAGTAGCGCTCGGTCTGGAGCCGGTAGGCGGGTATGAACACGATCCAGTTCACGGCGAATGAGCCGATCGCGCAAAGAGCGAACAACGAGTGGCCACGCACTCGAACGCTGTCGCTTCCCGCAACGAGAACGATCCCGACCGCAATCGCAAGGATCAACGGGATCGCGAAGGCTGCCTGAGTTTCGGCTTTGTCCATTCCTGAATCCTCCGGATCCCGCCATCCGATTTACAAGGTCCGGAGCGAACTGGCGCGAAATTCGCTCGTTGCAGTCGAATTCCCGCAATATCCAGACAGCGGACGAACATTAGCTCGCGCTTGGCACGTAGCGCAGCGCCCCGTCATGCTCGGGGGAGCCGAAGACCGCCGCCAACGAGCTTTGTGAGAGTCGAGCATGAATGTCGCGCATTCGGCGCGTATTTCATTACGATTCCGACATGACAGCGTCGAGCCCACAGGTCCCTCCCAGCCGCCTGCGTTGGGTTTGGGAGTTCGGCAGAAGGTTGGGCGCGGTCAATCGGAACTTTGCGAACATCGTGTTTCGAGCACCGCGAAGTCAAGTCGCTTGATGGAAGCCCAACACGCATCGATCGATGCGCTGGGTGTCGCCTGGCGGCTCGGTGCCACGATCTTCTTCGTTCTGCTCAACGGTTTTTTTGTTGCGGCTGAGTTCTCTCTGGTCAAGGTTCGAGCATCGCGAATCGAGGCGATGGCTACTGGGGGCGAGCGGGGAGCACGGAATGTTCAACACGTCCTCGAGCACCTCGATCGCTACCTGTTGGCGTGTCAGCTCGGAGTCACTCTCGCAAGTCTGGCCCTGGGAGCCCTTTGCGAACCGGCCGTCTCGGTACTGATCTTGGCAGCGGCAGAGGGCGCGGGGCTGGCAGTGAACCCGGACAACCCGTGGCTTTCGCCCGCATCGATCGCGCTCGCTTTCGCCGTCATCACGACGCTCCACATGACTCTCGGTGAACAGGCACCCAAGATGTGGGCGATTCAGCGTGCGGAGTCGACCTCGCTTTGGGCGTCCTTCGTGCTGCGCCCCTTTGCATTCGTCTTCAGCCCGTTCATCGCTGCGCTGAACGGAATGTCGAACCTGATGCTGCGCGCAGTCGGATTGTCACCGGGCAATCACCGTGAGGTGCACTCGTCCCAGGAGATCCGGGGGATCTTGTCGCTCGCGGCGCGTTCGGGCCGCATCTCCGAGCGGGAGTACGAGATCACCGAGAACACATTTCGAATGATCTCGATGGAGGTTCGCCATCTGGTCGTGCCACGTGTCGACGTCGAGCATCTATCGCTCGAGAAGTCCCCCGAAGAAAATCTCCAGCAGATACGCCATACGAAACACAGCCGACTGCCGCTTTGCGAAGTGGGGCTGGATACGGTCGTCGGGATCGTCCACGCGAGAGACGCTTTGGAACTGGCGCTCGAGGGCGGGGCCGGGAATCTTCGAGCAGTGATCCGCGAGCCGATCTTCGTCACGGATACCATGTCGGTATCGGACTTCCTGTTGGACCTTCAAGAAAGACGTCGCCACTGCGCGATCGTGCTCGACGAACGCGGTACCGCGATCGGGATGGCCTTCCGCGAGGACGCGCTGGAGGAGATCGTCGGCCCGCTCGGCGACGAATTCGACGAGCTCGACCATATTTTTCGAGAACTCGGGCCCGACGCATTCGAGGTATCCGGTCGGGTTTCGCTCCCAGAACTGTGCAGCAGACTGGAAATCGAGATCGAAGAAGACGAGGACGAGGACACGATCGGCGGCTACATCACCGCACGCCTGGGACGACTGCCCCAAAAGGGCGACATCACCGATGTCGGCCCGTACGAGGCAACCGTTCTCGACGCGAGCCAACGCCGTGTGCGACGGCTGGGTCTGCTCAGGAAGGATGGAATCGTCGAATCAGACGACGATGAAGAAGAAGTGACGTGATCGAGTGGATTGCTGCGCTGCCGGCGACACCGAGGCAGTCATGACCGTGAATCCGGAAAGCGCCGAGAATGCACCGAACGAAGGAAGCCGCGCCGTTCGCTGATCGCGCTCAGGCGACGTCGCCGCCTGCTTCCTCACCGCCGTCTGCGCCGAGCGGTGCCGTTTGCGTGGGGACGCGCTCGAGCGTCTCGACCGCGTGAGGTGCGCTGACGAACGACAGTACGCCGCCCGCGACGATGCACAGGCCCACCACTTGTCGCAGCGATGGCACCTCGCCGACGATCACGAATGCGGTCACCAACGTCAGTACCGGGATCGACGGCACGATGATCGCAGTGGCGCGCGCGAGGTCGAGGCGCGCGATGGCCTGGTACCAGAGCATGGTGCCGCAGTAGGACAACACGATGCCCTGCAGCGCGAGCAACGGGAGCTGGGCTTCCGTTGGGCTGGCTGGCAGCAGCGGCCGATCGGTCACCAGGCAGAATACGGCAGCCGTGAAACCGAGGCAGATGCCGCCCCACACATACCGCGCGCCCGTCAACAGCTCTGGCCTGGCACCGGTCAGTCGGCGCAGCACGAGCAGGTGAGACAGCTGCCACGCCAACGGGGCAGCGAGCAGCATCGAAATGCCGAGCGGGTCGCGAATCGAGTCGCCGGTCATCGCGCACACGATGCCGATCAGAAGAACCGCAACCGAGAACACTCGTCGCAGGGTGAGGCGATGGCCCAACACCAGCCAGGCGAGCAGCAGCGAGAATGCAGGTTCGGTTTGGAGACACAGGACCGCGTCCAACGCCGACGTACGCGCCGTCCCGAGGAAGAACAACAGGTTCGGGATCATCGTTCCGAGCGCGCCGAGCATTACGAGTGGAAGCGCGTCTCGTCCGCTCACCAGCGAGCGAAGCTGGCCCTTGGCCAGCAGCACCACTGCAGCGGTCAGTCCCGCGAGCAGCGTCGTCGCAGTGGCGACGAAGAGCGCGTCCCCCCCCTCGGTCGACAGCCGGGCGACGGGCGCAACGAAAGCGCCGCTGAGCACGCACAGCCCGGCGAAACCAAGTCCGGCACGCTCGGTCTCAGGACCCATCGACGTCACTCACCGCGCGTCGAAGTGCCCTCCTGCGCATGCTCGTCGGATTCGTTCGAATCCGGATCGTCGTCCGCGTCTGGGGTGGGTCGAATCAGGAGTCGCTCGATGCGCCGGGGAGTTGCTTCGACGACCTCGACCTCAAACGGTCCCATCGTCACTACATCGCCCTCATGGGCCAACCTTCCCAGTCGTGCAGTGACGTGCCCGCCGAGCGTATCTTCGTCTTCGTCCTCATCGGGGTCGAGCGTGAACTCGAGCCGCGCGAGCACTTCGGGAACGGATACGCGTCCGGGCGCCGCGAATATTCCCGCACGGATTTCCTCCAGGCCTTGTTCCATCTTGTCGAACTCGTCGCCGAGCGGTCCAACGACCTCCTCGAGCACATCCTCTCGAAAGGCAAACCCGATTACGGTGCCGCGTTCGTCGAGGACGGCCGCGCACTGCGCCTGGTGGGCCTGTAGCTCGGTCAAGAAGTCCGAAAGCGCCATCGTATCAGGGACGAACAGTGCCTCTCTCGCGAGCGCTTCGAGATTGATCTCTTCCCGCCGAAGCGCACAACCCAGCAGGTCCCGTGTATTCAGAAAACCCACGATCGTATCCAGTCCCACTTCACAGACCGGAAACCGAGAGTGCTTGCTTTCATCGATCAGCCGGAGGTTGTCCTCGAGCGGTCGCTCCAGGCTCAACATGTCGATGTCGGTCCGCGGCACGACGATGTGTCGAACCTCGAGTTGTGTCACCCGGAAGATGTTCTCGGTGAGTTCGTACTCCCGCTCGGAGATCTGTCCCGCCCCGGCAGAAAGCGACAGGATGCTCCTGATCTCCTCCGAATCGTGTGTGTCGTCCTGGTGCGAAGAACCGGGCAGACCGATCAATCGGAGCAGAGCATTCGACAACGAATTGATGCTGGAAATGAACGGTGCCAGTATCCAGGCGAAAGCCCGCAGCGTCGGCGCGGTGGCGATGGCCATGTTTTCGGCTCGGCGAATCGCCCACATCTTGGGCGCCTGTTCGCCGATCGTCATATGGAGCACCGTAATCACAGCGAACGCCAGCGTGATCGAAATGATGGGTAGCCAGCTCGCGTCGGTCACTTCGAATCCCATCCCTCCCGCCGCGGCGAGCAGCAGCACAGAGACGGCCGGTTCCCCCAATGCGCCGAGAATCAGGCTGGCCAGTGTGATCCCCAACTGGCACGCCGACAGGTAGTGATCGAGATGGGCGTGAATGTGCTGGACCGTGCGCGCGCCCCGGCGCCCCTCATTCGCCATGGTCTCGATACGCGAGCCCCTGATCTTCACCAACGCGAACTCGGCGGCCACGAAGAAGCCGTTCAAGAATACGAAGAAGAGCGTCGCACCAAGCCGCCACGCCACGCCCCACCCATCCAGGCTCCCGTGCTCGGGGCTCAACGGATGCTCCGTGTGGCGTCAGGTCGGCTTCGCAAACGAGATGCGATCTCGAAGCAATGATTCGCGATCGCATCTTCGCAATAGGATCGTGTGTTTCTCACTCGAAAAGCGACTAATGGTGCGTGATGCATCATGTTCGACTCCTGGTGGCTACGGGTGGCGTGCGTTTCCCTTTGGACTCCGACTCTTGGGAGCGACCGGAGGGGCTACGCGATTGAAAATCGCAGCCATCGAGGCACCCGCGACTTCTTCGCATACCTCGCGAAATTGACTGGTCACGATCGCCCGGTCGCTTTCGGAAAGCAAGCGGGTGACGTCATCGAGGCCGCGTTCTCCCCCGGTCATCTTTCTGATTTCAGCGTCGATCTCTCGAAGTACCAGCACGGCACGAGCGCGTGTCGCAGCGTCGACCGACGAAACGCGCAGCGGTCCACTTCCCCTGGCCTTTCGAGCGATCCGTTCGAGCGCCGCTTCGTGGCGACGGGCGCTCAGCGTCCCCGAGCGAAGGAGGGCCTCCAACGAGTAGTGCTCTGCCAAGCCCTCGACGATCCAGTCGCCGTCCGAGCCAGCCCTGGCTCGCATCAGTGTGTGCATCAATTCGTGCAGTAGCGGGCTCGTCGAGTCCTCCTGGATCAGAGGGCGGTCCGCGTGGATGAACAGCGAGTTGGTACCCGAAAGCCCGCCGCGCCACATCGGATCGGAGGCGGTGACGATCAACAGACGTTTCGGCAGGTCCCCGAACAGCTGGCGCATGGACGGTAACGTCCAGCGCAACAGCGCCAACAGGTCCATGCGTCGAGCGCCGTGCCCCACCGGCCCTGCAATCGTCAAGCGCGCGCCCTCCACGGTCTCACGCGCGGCCCCCAGCTTGCCGATCACGAACCAGCCCGCGGGTCGGTCGAACCGGCTCCGTGGATCGGTGACTCGATAGGTACCATTGGCCGTCTTGGCATAGGGGAGCGCGGCACTCCAGCCTTCAGGCAGCTGGAGACGCAGGTACGACTCCGAGTACGCAATCGGGTGGGTGCGGATGCGGACTTGCGGGATGAGGTCGTCGCCGCGGAAGATCGCCCAACGTTTGGCACAGCGTGAGTCGTAGTTGCCTTCGTTTCGACGATGATCGATCGAAAACGTAAAGCGCAGCGCACCGCCGCCCCGCGGTGGGCGCCACTCCCAGTCATCTCCGATCTGCTTCAGCGCCCCGTCCGCCTTGAAACCCTGATGCCGCGTCGGGTCGGCGCGAAACAGCATCCATTCGACCGGTGCCGCGTCGGAACCCAGCCGGATTACGACCTCCGCGCTCTTCTCGCTGGGTACGATCTTCACGTCGAAGGTGGTCTTGAAAATGACTCGCTCGACTTCCTCGGTCTCCGATCTTGCGACGCTGGCGATCATCAGAAATACGGCTGCGATAGCCGCGACATGGCGAAATCCGTTCACATCTGCCCCCGTGCGATTCGGCATCCGAACTCGATCCGTTGCTCGATATCGAGCCCAGCCGTGGAAGCCATTCGGATCGCCTCCAGGCGCGGGACCAATCCTGCGCGATTGGCGGTCTGGATCGCAAGTCCGGGCCGCGCATTGAGTTCCAATACGACCGGGCCGCGCACGGCGTCGATCACGATGTCCGCACCGATATATTTGAGCCCGGTCAGATCGGCGGAACGCAGTGCGATCCGGAGCGATTCCTGGAAGAACGGGATCTCCAACCCGACCACGGGTTCGTGGGTGTCCGGATGCCGCTCTATCGGAGAGTCGGCGAGCACCGCGAAGTTCGTCCGGCCGGTCGTGAGGTCGATGCCGGCCCCGACCGCACCCTGGTGCAGGTTCGCCTTTCCGTCGGAAGCATCGGTCGGAAGGCGGGTCATGGCCATCACCGGAATTCCACGAAACACGATGATTCGGACGTCGGGTACTCCGTTCCGGACGACGGTACGCAGGGAAGGGTGGACTTCGAGTCGGTCTTCCGCGAACGCTACGTCCGGCTGGCCGCCCAGTGCGTATAGGCCGGAGATGATGCTGGCCGAGTGATAGTGAATGTCTGCGTCGCTCAATACCCGACCTGAAGCGGTCACCCAACCGGCGTCGCTGCTTCCCATGATCACGAGGATTCCGTTCCCCATCGCGCCACGCGCCGGCTTGAGGACGAAATCGTCGCACGCGCGCAACGTGCGCAGCAGTGCATTGAGTTCGGAGTGTGTATGCGCCGTAGCCAGGACAGCGGCGGTCGGCACGCCGGCGCTCTCGCACAATGCCTTCGTCTGGAGTTTGTCGTCAACGAGAGGGTAGAGCCGGCGATCGTTTTCGCCGAGAGTGAACTCGACGTTGCGTCGATTGATCCCGAGGACACCCGCATTCCGAAGAGCTTGGATCACGTCGCGCTCGTAGTGGCGGCGTCTCTGCCCAACGCACGGAATCGCCAGAGTTCATTCAGCCGGTATCCGGTGTATCCGCCAATCAGCACGAGCGCGCCCATCGTGCAAAAGATGAGTTCGGGGAACCCGAAGAAGAGATGCGATGCGAGTTGAGAATGGAAGATCGGATAGGCACATGCCGCGACCACGAGGGACCCGGCGAGAAGCTTCATCGTGGCTCTCGGTCCCTCCTCGATCCCTGTGACTGCGATTCGCTCGCTCAGCATCGCGAGGATCACGATCGGCAGCAGCATGCCGGTGAGCAGATCGCGACCGCCGATCGAATGGCCGACCTGGCCGAGAACGGCCACCGCCAGGACTACCAGGCAAAGCAGCAAGCAGAGACGGGGAACGAAAAGCAGGCGGAGTTTGTCGAGCAACACCCTGCCGGCCGTCACGGTTCCGAGCACTCCGGACACGAGCGCAATACCGGTGAACAGGTTCATCTCGCGCAACGAGAGCGCGATCAGGACAGGCATGAACGTACCGAAGGTTCTGATCCCGACCAGATTTCTGAAGATCGCCGCAACGAGTGCGGCCAGGGGCAGAACGAGGAGCACCCGAAGGCTCTCCTGCGAATGGATCGGAAGTCGGTAGAGCGACAGCGCGCGCCAGAATGCACCGGGGGGAGTCATGAAGCTGACCAACTCGTTGGGGCCTAGCACTTCGTGCAGCACGTTCGTCCGGAAGTCCCATGACTCCGCTCCGAAGGCCGTCACCAGGTCCTGACTCCCGCGGGACAAGACGACGAGGTGGCGAGGCAGCCCTCCGAAATCGGTGCCGGATGGATTCAGCGCTGCCCACCCGGAGTCGCCTCGAGCTTCGACGAATGGAAGCAAACGATCGGCTCGCGGAGCCCGGACGTCCAACCCGAGGGTGAGCCGCGCGTCGACGCCGGCCGCGTGCAATAGACTCACGAGCAGCCGGGCCTTTCCGAGACGATTGCCTTCGCGCGACGCGAGCGTCAGCAGGGCATCCTCACTCGACCCCTCTGCAGTCTCCACGTCGTGCGCGACGAATCCGAACACCCGGGTGATGATCGAGTCGAGGTCGTCTTCCGGCCTGACTCGCAATTGCGTCAGAACGCTGCGAACCTGTCTCGAGACGGAGTCTGGGGCGATTTTGGGATGGGAACCGATTTCGGATTCGTCTCCTGGGCCGCTGCCAGAGTTGCCACCAGAGTCGATCGCGCCTTCGCGCAAGTGCACTCGGAAGGTGTACGAGAGCGTTTCGAGGTCTCCGATCCGCCCCTGCCAGTAGGCGGCGCGACTTCCGTCCGGCGTGGTCTGCTCCTGATAATCGAGATGGCCGCTCGCGATCTGCTCGTCGAGGATGATCTGGGATGCATCTGTCTTGGGCAACCGCAGCGTCACGCTGCCCGGCCCGCCAGCACCTCGGGCCCCGACCTGCAGCTCGACCCGCCACACCTTCGATGCACGGCTCGGCTGAATCGGCATGTCGAGGACGATGGTCTTCCACAGAAAGGGCAACAGGCCCGCGAGGATCAAAGCGGTCGAAGTCCAGATGACGGGACTGCTCATGCGCATCGACTACTCGGGTCGCTCTTCAAGGTCGACGCCCTCTGGCTCTTCAAAATCTTCTGCGAACAGCTCAAGCGGTTGCTCCTCGTTGTGTGATGCATCTCGCGCGATGTGGTAGGCAGCAAAGCCCGGCATCACGAGTTGGTCGAGCGCCATGCCGATGATTCGACCACCGACGGGTGCGCGGATCAGGTCGACTTCGTCCGATACGGGGTCGGAAACGATTCCGAGCACCGCACCCTCCTCGACCGTGTCGCCGAGCTCGATCTGGGAAACCAGGATTCCGCCGTTGTTGCAGCGGACCCAGCCAGTGATCCAGTAGGCGGTCGGCGGCGGCGTGCGTTCCAACCATCCCGGAGCTTCGTCCGACATGCCCACGTTGTAGATCAGGCGCGAGACGGCGCGCGTGGCCGCTTCCACGATCTGCTCGTTGAAACGGGCGGGTTCCCCGGCCTCGACGGTGATCGCGGGAACCCCAACGTCGTTTGCGGCTCGTCGCAGCGTTCCCGGTCGGCCAGCATTGTTGACGATCACCTCGGCACCGTAGGCGTGCGCAAGGTCGGCGGTCTTGTCGTTCACCAGGTCGGCCCGCACTTGATGGAGGTTCGTCCGATGGAACGATCCGGTATGGAGGTCGATCAACAAGTCACAGCGACGAATGACACTGTCGAACAGCCGGAACGCAATGCGCGAGGCGGAGCTGCCGTCGATCCGGCCCGGGAAATAGCGATTCAGATCCCTGCGGTCGGGCAGATAGCGAGAGCCTCGGCGGAAGGCCGACAGGTTCGCGATGGGTACGGCCACGACGGTCCCGCGCAGGTTCTCCAAGCGTTTATCGTCGCGCACCACTCGACGGACGATCTCTACCCCATTCACTTCGTCGCCGTGCACACCGGCGACGAGACACAGGGTCGGCCCGGGCATGGCCCCGCGAATCACGGCTACGGGAGTTTCAATATGGCCGCCAGCGAAGCTCTCCGAGCTGCGGAGAACGAGCCGGGCCTTGGTCCCCGGCTCCACCGAGCCGCCCAGTATCTCGAACGGCGGCCAGGCGTTGGGCTGGTCTTTCTCGGCGACGTCTTGGCCCGCCTCGACGGTTTCTTGCCCCACTTCCTCCGACAGGCCTGGCCCGGCCGCCTCGGCGGAGTCGGGTTCGACTGCCTCGCCGGGACTTGGTCCCGTTGCCTCGTCGGAGGGGCGCCCCACGGCCGATTCCGCTGCACATACGACTGCAATACAGCAGACGACTGCCGCAGCGGTTCCCCGAAGAGTTCTCATGGTCGGCGATCTCTGCTCCTGAAATCGATCGTCAATGGCTGGGGCTCTGCGCATCACGTCCTGCTGTAATCCACCGAGCCGCCGATCTACCGGGCGATCATCGATCCGGATGCTAGCGTGAACCCTGCCATTAGAAATAGGTTGTGTTCCGACGATTGTTGGTGGATCGATGCAGAGGTGTTTCTGTGCGGCGAGTTGCACAGATCCCTCGTTGTCAGTCGGCGAACACGCGGACATGCGGCGTCGACTGCGGAATCCTCCGCGTCACTACCCGCCGCTCGTAGTACCGCCTCCATACCTGGGGCAGGTCCATCCGGCCCCGGAACAATCGTTGGCCCAGGATCTGGCGCAGCGACAGCGGTTCCTCGGCGACGCCCACCCGCATCGCCGGCGTCACCCCGGGACGCTTCTCCGATACCGCCTTCGCGAAGTTCATCCACACCATCTGCAGCGACGCCCGCTCGATCACCCCGGCGCGCAGCTTCGAAAACGCAATCGTCTCGCGCCG
>JAJDAM010000576.1 GCA_029261905.1 Deltaproteobacteria bacterium | reverse complement strand
GGTTCGAATCCCACTCTCTCCGCCATCTAGTCCGCCTCATCGGAGACGATGACGCCGGAACGCGAGTGGCCCCCCAAAACCCCGTGTCTTTGCGGGGTTTTGGGGTATGGCCTTCGCGAACCCGAACCGGAGACTGCGGGTTCTGGGCGCGGATGACGCAGCAGACCGCGTTTTTCTCTGTTTCCAAGTTCGGCGGTTCGGATTCGCTTTCGATTCGCCCCAGCGAAGGGCTGGGCTCAGCAGATCTGTACTGCAATTAGGAATTCCACTCGCTCCGCGTATCGCGCAACAACTCAGTCCACAGTCACGCATTAGATCGCATGCGAATAAGAGTTTCAAACTGCGAGCGTATTGGAATTTTGTCGCTGCGTTTTCGTCAATGTTCGACAATAGGTGTCATGTCAATTCGGGCTCAACCTGCTGGCACTCGGGGACAGCGTGAGAGATCTCCGGATTCCGCGGGGTGTTGGTGTTCAAGTCCGCGGGTATCCGAACCGGAGACTGCGGCTCCGCGCCCAGAACGCCGCCAGCCGCGCTTGTCTCTGTTGTCACCTTGGCCGGTTCGGATTGGGGGTTGGGGCGGCCCCGCCCAGCCGCAATTCACGGTGCCTCGACAGGACCGGCTAGCGGTCATGATCCCGGACGAATGAGCGATGTCCGGGCATGGGTGCCAATGACCTGTAGCGGGCGGCGCTCAGCGAGCATGCCGCCTTCGATCCGACACGCCCGGATCGGGACCAATCGGCTCCTGAATCAGGGTGCCTTGCCGCCGTGCTACTTGGTTGGGTATGCGGAAGCGCCCTTTTTTCTACGTCCGAGGCGCCTTGCGGCGAATACGATCGGCAATGTGAATGCGAGTTCGTGCCCTTGGCCACATGCTGACACGGCTTCGAAGGTGACGGCGTCGCATGCGCGAAAGGGGGTGCCGTCGATTGCTCCAGAGAGGCAGGTCTCCTTGGTCCCGAATGCGATTCCGGTCTCGTCGAGCCAGAAATTCAGGCGCAGGTCCCGATGCCCGTCATGATTCACATCTACTCTCGCCCGCAGTCGCGCCCTTGGGCCGATCACGACCGGTTCGGCGCCGTCCGGTCCGAATGCGAGGCTGTCGAGGTCAACATTCCGCACATCGACGTCAGGCGCGCCGAGCAGCGCGACCTGGATCGGACGGCGCTGGGTCAGCGAGATCCGATTCTCCGGGTCGCGGGGTAGGACATCGATCGCGACGTCGTTCCTGAAAATCTCCGAGTCATCCTCGGCAGACCCGCATGCGGAATCCGCTGCATCCACTGAGCCGTCGCCATCATTGTCGAGGCCATCACTGCAGCGCGGCAACCACTCTCGAATGGCCCAGGGTCTGTTGAGGTGACCGTACGACTGGAGTGTTCTGGCTTCGTGGCTGTCGGTATCGACACGTAGCATGCGCGGGCCGGATGCGATGATGATGTTGTCGCTCTTGCTGCCAACGGACAGGTAGTGGCCATTGGTCGGCCCACTCGCCTCGGTCACAACCCCGGTGTCGAGTGCCACGTCGACTACCTGAGCACCTCGAATGGCTCGAAGCGTGCCGCCGAGCGAGTCGTAGCCAATGCGCGTAAGACTCTGACCCTCCGCAGTTTGGATTTCCGCAACCACAAACTGGTCGCCACTGGCGATGTCGATTCCCACCACGACCCACTGGCCGTCTCGATACGAGATCGTCAGGAGTTCGTTCTCTCCGCGCCGGGTGAGTGCATGGCGTGGCTCGATCCATCCGCCTTCGGATACTGTCGTCTGCTCACCTGTTTCAGGATCCGTTCGGACGATTCGATACGGCTCGTTGTAGTCGGCTCCGAGGTTGAGCGTGAAGAGCGCACCGTCGACTCCGACGACAAGCACCGCCGGATCGTCGAGCAGGTCCCCGGCCGTCACGAGCGTCGTGGTCGCGGTTTCAGGATCGAAGCGGACGATCCTGTTCGCGCCGACGATGTAGACACCGCCCTGGGGCCCGATAGCGAGATCACGGGGACGGTAGATTCCTCCGAATGACGTGAGTTCGTCGAACTCTCCGGTGTCTCGATGCATGCGGAACAGCGAGTTGTCGAGGTAGTCGACAAAATAGTAGTCGCCGGGACCCGGTTTCCACTCCGCGACCTCGAAGTCGAGACTGCAGTGATCAATTTCGGCGAGGAAGAAGCCGACGTCGCCCCTCGTCGACGGGAACGCGCGAAACCCGATGTGGCGGCCGTCGTCGGTGACTCGAAAGGCACCAGCGTGCCAGTTCACGAAGTCGAAACCACAGCCGTACCGCATCCACTGCTCGAAGTCGCGCATGCCGGTGTCGCGCGACCAGACGAAGTACTCCGTGGTTGGGCTGCACAGGTAATCGGGGATGCAGTCGTCGACCGGCTCGAAACGACTTTCCCCGAAGACGATTCGCCCATCCGGGCTGACCGCCTTCGCATCGCTCCCGAGTTCGCTGCCGGGGAGGTATCCCAACGGCTCGATCACGCCGTCCACCCAACGCACGGCCTCGGCGCCGGTCCCGTTGTACACCTGGCCTACGATGACCCGACCGTCCGAACTGATCGCGCGCACCCGTGTCCATCCGATCTCCACGAGACCTTCGAGGACTCGCGCTCCAGCTCCGTTCCAGCGCACCGCCCGGATTCC
>JAJDAM010000575.1 GCA_029261905.1 Deltaproteobacteria bacterium | reverse complement strand
CGTCAGGTTCGAGCCTTCCGGCTTGTGAGCTCCCATTTTTTCGAAGCTCGGATTGAGCTGACCGAGGTCCGACAGAGTCGACCCCGGTCGCGGGAACTCCTCGCGGTCGAGCGCGAGTTTGCCGTCGTCGTGGTAGATCGGAACCAGCGCTCCGTCGAAGCGCCCGTCGGCGATTGCCGCCTCGGTGCGATTCTGGCTGTCGACCGCAAGCTGGTCGCATTGCTCGCGCGTAAACCCTTCGACGGTCGCGATCAAGTCAGCCGAAATTCCCTGCGGCACCATCGCGAACTGGTCGCGCAAGTGATTGTTGTTGGCAGTGAATCCGTCCACGTGCATCGGGGCGGGCCGAGACATGGATTCGACACCACCTGCGACCACCAGATCCTGGAATCCGGCGCGAACACCCATCGCGGCGAAGTTCACCGCTTGTTGGCCAGAGCCGCAGAATCGGTTCAGAGTCACGCCGGGCGCATCCAGCGACCAACCCGCGTCGAGCGCCGCCATGCGCGCGATGTCCATCGAGTGATCGCCACTTCCGGCGCCGCATCCCATCACGACGTCGTCGACGTCCGCCGTATCGAAATCGTTGCGCTTCTGAATCGCGTTCAACACCTGGGCTAGAATTCGCTGCGGGTGAACTTCGTGGAGGGCTCCGGTCTTCTTGCCTTTGCCGCGCGGCGAGCGAACGGCGTCGATGATCCAGGCTTCACTTTCCATTTCTGATTTCCCTTTTTGTTGTCTCGAAGTTGTCTCGAAGTTGTCTCGAAGTTGTCGCGAAGTTGTCTCGAAGATAGAGGAACGCGCCGACTTCAGGCAGCTGGATTCGGTGCGAGGTGATCGAAGCGTCCCTCGGGGCGTTTCGATCGGTAGGCGTCGACGATCGGAGCCAGTTCGGCCGGGCTGGCGCCGTGCAGGATCACGCCATCTGCGCCGAGCTCGAATTGCTGCTGGATCTTGCCCACGCACTGTTCGGGACTTCCGGTCGCGGCCGGCGCCAGCCATTCATTCGGAAGCAGCGGCGCAATGCGCTCGAGATCCTCGGTACTGGCCTTGGCGTCGAAGGCACCGCGAAAACCCGCCACGAAAGGGTCGGCCCGAAATCGTTCCAGAACGGCGGGATCCCAGCGGTTGGTCTGGACCAGCAGGTCGCCGTAGGCCTGCAAGTACGTCGCGAGCCGGCCGACGGTTTTCTTCAGCCGAATGTCTTCCGGTATGTGATCTCCGATCGTCGCGAAACACGACCAGACGCGAACCTTCGCGGGGTCGCGGTCGGCGCGCTCGGCGGCGGTCTTCACATCGTGCACACACCGCTCGAGTGTCTCGTCGGTAAAAAAGGTATGCAGAACGACTGCATCGAATGCACGACCACCCAGTGCAAGGGAGTTCGGGCCGAACGCGGTAAACGTCATCGGGATGTCTTCATCGAATTCCGGATCGAGGACCAGCAGCGGATAGCGGCCGGCCGGGCCATCGTGTCCGACGACGACTTCGCCTCGCCACAGTCGGCGCATCAGACCGACGAAATCTTCGATCTGTGCTGTCGTGATCGGGGGCAGGCCGAACGCATTGAACAGCGGCGCGATGCCACGACCCAATCCCAGCGAGAACCGACCGCCCGTGAGTCGATGCATCGTCGTCGCGTACGAGGCGGTGACGATCGGGTGTCGTGTGGTGTGATTGGTCGCAGCGGTGGCGATTCCGATCTCCGTCGAGACCGCGCCGGCGGCGCCCGAGAGGGTCACGGCTTCCTTGATATTGAAGCGTTCGGAGATGAACGCAGAACCCAGGCCCATGGCTTCACCCGCGACGACCTCATCAATCAGGTCGCGGGGGCTCTTCGGGTTCCCGGCCAGGGTGTAAAACCCGAGTTCGTTCATTCGTTCCACAGGATCTCCCAGAGGGTCTGTACTTTAGCGAGTGGGGCGGCCGTTGGTGGCGCCGAAAGACTCAGCACCGATCAGCTCAGCACTTGTAGATGGCCCGCAGTGCTCGGTCGACCAGTGCCGATGGAAGCACACGACTTGCCACAACCGCGAGCCTCTGCGCGAAGGCGCCTACCGGATAACGGTTGCGAGGCGATGGCGTCGCGATGATCTTCGCCAACAGGTTGGCGAGCTGGCGGGGATCTGAACCGTTTCGTTCATCGTTTTCCATCACCGCGACAGCTCGTTGGCAGCTCTCGCGATACACGGAGTCGTCACCGCTTGCCGTCGAAAAGATGCGACTCTCAGTGAAGCCGGTCTTGAAATCACCAGGTTCGAGCAGCGTGACTCGTACGCCAAAGGGGCGCAGCTCCATGCGCAGTGCGTCGGACATCGATTCGAGCGCGTACTTCGAGGCCGAGTAGAAGCCCTGGAACGGGATCGTCACGAAACCGGCGAGCGAGCTGATGTTGACGATGAGCCCGGATCGCTGCGCCCGCAGCGTCGGCAGGACCGCGCGGCAGACACGCAACACGCCAAAGAAGTTGGTCTCGAACAGCGCCCGGGCTTCATCGACCGAGGTGTCCTCGACCGAGCCGGCCAGGCCCACGCCGGCGTTGTTCACGACGACGTCGATCCGACCCTCTTGCTTCAAGACGAACTCGACGGCGGAAGAAACGGAATCGTCGTCGCACACGTCCATGGGAATCATCACCGGTGCGGGCTGTGATGCAGCCTCCGGGGCCGCAACGAAATCGGGAAACGCGGCGCGGCGGCTGGTCCCATAGACCTTGTGGCCTTGTTCGACCAGCACTTCGGCACACGCCCGGCCAAAGCCGGCCGAGGCCCCAGTGATCAAGACGACCTTCGGTTCCATCATCGAGTCCCAGTGATGCGATCCACTGGGGGATCAGGTACCCGAGGGGGCTCTCCATGTCGAGCCCGGACGGGCTTCCATCAATGGAAGCGCCGTCTGCTCCGACGAGCCCACTAGCAGCAAGTCGTCTCGGTCTTGGCCGAAGTTTCGAGTTCGGGTTCGGACCCGAAGGTCTCCGAGTCGCTGAGGATCTGGTAGAACTCCCAGCGCATGCCCTGCGGGTCGTGCGCCCAGACCTTGTCTTGTGTCGCGTAGCAGCAGGTCTGCTCGTCTTCGACGAGGTCGACCAGATTTGCTGCCTTCAAGCGATCGGTGGCCGCAACGACATCGGCAGCGTCGAATACTTCGACGCCCAGGTGATTGAGGCGCTCGCCGGCATCTGGATTCTCGAACAGCACGAGTTTGAGCGGCGGCTGATCGATCGCGAAGTTCGCATAGCCAGGCTTGCGCTTGTTGACCTCGGCGCCAAACAGGTTCGAATAGAAAGTGATGGCTTCTTCCAGATTGTCGACGTTCAGAGCAAGTTGTACGCGCATGGTTTTACTCCTGGGTTGGATCGTGTGGTTGAAAGCTCTCATCGATGCAGCCAGCGCCTTCCGCGCCCCGGCAGCAGTTGGCGGTCAAGAATTCGATCAATTGGTTCACCGAGGAGAAATCCGGGCTGTAGATCCTGGATCGACCCTGGCGTTCGCATC
>JAJDAM010000574.1 GCA_029261905.1 Deltaproteobacteria bacterium | reverse complement strand
GTCGATTCCCGCATCGAGTGCGCGATCGATCTGCGCGCGCAGTTCGCGATCGACCTCGTCGGCACTCGCATGTTCGACGGTTTCGGCGGTCGAGCGCCACATCCCGCCATCGGGAGAAATCAGCCCCGGAACCGAATCTGCGACCGGTCCCCACCGGTAGTTCTCGTACTCTGCATTGAGGGTCAGGTGAACGCCGATATCGAGTTCGGGCCGCTCTCGGGCAGTTTGCGCCATCGACCCGAAGGCCGGACAAGGCACCATGACACTGCCGCAAGTCGCCGCGCCGTCGAGTGCCTCGACTCCCCCGCGATTGGCCGAGGGGGACATTCCCAAGTCGTCGACATGCACGACGACGACGCGATCGCCAACCGAAAAGCCGAGCTGTTCGAGGTCTGTCATCGAGACCGATGATGCCACACAGAACACAGGATCGGCGCACGCAAAATCAGCAGACGGCTCCATCCGCTCGCAGCGCCTGGATCTGCTCGGCGTCGTAGCCCGCTTCGGCCAGGATCTCTTCGGTCTGCTCGCCGAGTCGGGGCGGAAGCCGGCGAAACGATGCCGGTGTCGCCTCGTACCGAACGGCGGGCCCGAGATAGCGGGTGCGCCCGAGCGATGCGTCGATGTCGGTCTCGATGATCGTGCCGTTGTGGGCAACCTGCGGATCTACCAGGAAGTCATCGATCGAATTCGCGTTCGCGACCGGAGCTCCGTGGGCCTGCGCACGGCGCAAGAAATCAGCCGTGGTCCACTTGGTGAGTTCCTGCTCGATGATGTCGAAGAGTTCGGCGGCATGGATCAAGCGCTGCATCAGGTTTGCGCAACGCGGGTCCTCGATCAAATCGTCGCGCTCGAGTGCTCGGCAGATCCCGGTGAACTGGGAGTCCTCGACGATCATCATCACGACGTAGCCATCCGCGGTCCGCCAGGTCCGGTGAATGTTGGGGAAATCGGGAGGGCTCGCGTCGGGAAACGTCAGTGACCCGACCAACGTATCGGGCAACAGGAATGCGGCATACGCGTCGAGCATGGGCACGTCGACACGTTGACCACTCGGGCCGCCGCGCTCCCGGGCCAGCAGGCCCCCCATCACCGCGTAGACGGCGGTCAGCGCGGTGACCTTGTCCGCAACGATCGAGCGCACGAGCTGCGGCTCTCCATCACCGCCCTGCAACGGCATGAAACCGCTCAGTCCCTGAATCACCGTGTCATAGGCGGGCAGATCGCGGTAGGGACCCTCGCGGCCGAACCCGCTGATCGCGACATACACCAGCTTGGAATTCCGCGCGATCAGATCGTCGTATCCCAACCCCAACCGCTCCGCGACATCCGGGCGAAAGTTGGTCAACACCACGTCGACGCCCTCGGCGAGCTTGCGGGCAACCTCCTGCCCCGTGTTCGTCTTGAGATCGATCGCGATCGAGCGCTTGTTGCGATTGCACTGTGCAAACAACGGACTGATGCCATCGGTCATCGGCAGGCCCATCCGGCGCGCCGAGTCGCCATCAGGCGCCTCCACCTTCAGTACATCCGCACCGAGGTCCCCCAGGATCTGCCCACACAGTGGCCCCGAAACAACCGTCGACAAATCAAGCACCCGATACCCCACCAAAGGCCCGAGCGCCTCCCCCCCAATCTCAATCCTCACCGCATTCCCCCCGACACGATCGTCTCGAAACGAGAAAAGCGGAGGTGGCCAGAGGTGGCCGCAGGGAACTCACGCACAGCGGTGCACCAAGTTCCCACCACTCGACAGAAACACGCCCGCCCTCCAGAAATCGCCGCCCGGCCTACACGTAGCGAGCCATTCCCGGAGGCCACCTCTGGCCACCTCCGCGCTCCCGACCGAATCCACACCTTCGAATCCCCACCCTAGAATCCCGACCAAACCGCCCGGCGCAAAGACTCAACCCGCAACGGTGTCCCCATCGGGCCGCGTATACCACCACGCCCACACAATGAACAAGATCTGGAACGGTTGGCGGATCAGGTTGCCGATCTCGTTGCCGGTTCCGGGGCCGCCAGCGCCGACGTTCTCGACCCAAACCCACAGGTTTGCCGGGTACACCGCGATCAACAGCGCAATGATCCCCCACGCCGCCAACACACGGACCTTCGGCTCCAGTACGAACACACCCAGGATGATCTCAGCCAGACCCGAGAGCACGTTCAGCCATTCGGGGTTCGGCAAGCCGGGCGGCATGATCGCGACATAGAAGTCTGGATTGTAAAGGTGATTGAAACCACCCACACAGTAGAACGCGGCCATCACCCACAATAGAACTCGCTTGGTTTTCGACATGAGCGCAGTCTGCACGACGCGATCGCAGATGCCAAGCAAGAACGTCCTGGGGGATCGTCAGATCCGCTCGATGATCGTCGCAGTGGCCACCGCGCCGCCACAGCACATCGCGATCAGCGCAGTGCTCTGATCGCTGCGCTCGAGTTCGTGCAGAGCGGTCGTGATCAAGCGGCTGCCCGTGGCGCCGACGGGGTGTCCCAGCGCGATCGCGCCGCCGTTGACATTGACCTTGTCCATGTCGGGCTTGTGTACACTCGCCCACGACAGCACGACCGATGCAAACGCTTCGTTGACCTCGAACAGATCGATGTCGCCGATCTGCATGCCCGACTTCTCGAGAACCTTCCGGGTCGCATCGACCGGCCCATCGAGATGGAAGTAGGGGTCCGAGCCGACCAGCACCTGGCTGACGATCCGTGCGCGAGGGCGAAGGCCCGCCGCCTTCGCGCGTTCCTCGGTCATCCACAGAACCGCCGAAGAACCGTCCGAGATCTGCGAGCTGTTGCCCGCTGTGTGGATGCCGTCCGGCCGCACCGGCTTCAGCTTGGCGAGACCTTCCGCGCTCGATGCGCGCGGTCCCTGGTCGGTACTCACCGTCAGCTTCTCGCCGGTGTTCTCACCATCGGCGCCGCGAATCGGCGCCTCGACGACCAGGATTTCGCGGTCGAAGCGCCCCTCGCTCTGCGCGCGTGCGGCGTTGTTCTGCGAACGCAGCGCGAGCGCATCGACGTCTTCGCGCGTGATGCCACGCTTCTGGGCGATCCGCTCGGCGGCGCCGAATTGGTCGGGCATGTCGTAGGGAAACTCGGGGGGACGTGCGCTACCGGGGCCGTTGATGCTTTCGGCGCCGAGCCCCACCCGACTCATCGCCTCGATCCCGCAAGCGACTCCGACGTCGATGAAGCCTGCCGACATCACACCGTGAATCATGTTGTTGGCCTGTTGCGACGAGCCGCACTGGCAATCGATCGTCGAACCCGCTGTCTCGTACGGCAAACCGGAAGCCAGCCACGCATTGCGCGTGATGTTGAACGACTGCTCGCCGGCCTTCGTGACACATCCGCCGATCACCTGCTCGATCTCGCGGGCATCGATGCCGGCTTTGGCGATCAACCCTTTGAACGAAAGACCCAGCAACTCCGTCGCGTGGAATCCGGACATGTTTCCGTTGCGCTTCCCGATCGGTGTTCGAACGGCTTCGACGATGACGGGCTTCGTTGACATGGGGGTCTCCTCGATTGGGGTTTCGGATCGCTGTCCGCTTACGCCACACGCGGATTTTCCGAATGGAACAGCTTACCCGAAGATTTCCACGCACGTATACTGACGCTCCGTTTTTCGAACCGAGGCCACGCGACGAGGAGAAGACCGATGAGCGACACCCCGACTTTCGACCCGGACCAGAGCTGGGGCGCGCTCGAGCGCCGCATGGAAACCGAGAAGGATCCCCGCCGTTTGAAGCTGCTGACCGAGGTACGCGACCACATGCGGACCGAAATCACCGGCCAGCTCGACGGACTGATGGATACGCTGACCGCCGACCCGGCCTATCACTTTCGCGGTCTCGGTTTCGACATGGGCCCCAAGGGGCGCGAAAACGTACACGCCTTCTACCGGGACATGATCGCCAGCGGCGGAAACCGCTTCCAATTCGACATCCAGCGCATCGTCGTCGACGAGCACTCGGTCGTCACCGAGGGCTTCATGCGCTCGGTCACACGAGGGCAAGACCTGATCGCCACCGGTACGACCGAAGTCAACGGCGAACCCGTCGATGCAGCCGCGAACTACCTGTCGGAGAACCTCATCCTGACCGTCTGGCCAGCCGACGAAGACGGAAAACTGATCGGCGAAGACATCTGGTTCGGCAGTACGCCGAATACGAATCTGAAGAAGATGTAACGCAATTCGCGTTAGTCGCGCTGCAGCATCTTCTCCAGCAGGGTCGCGGTCTCGGGGTCGATGTCGGCGGGATCTCCACCGATCCCGATGGCTGCGGTCATGCCGCCATCGATTGGATAGGCGGCGCCCGTGATGAATCCCGATTGGTCGCTTGCCAGGAACGTGACCAGCGCAGCGACTTCGGGCGCCTGGCCGACGCGGCCGAGCAGATGCCCCTTGGAGAGAATGCCTTCGGTGATCTCCTTGACGCCGTGGACCGGGCCGAGAATCGGAGTATCGATCACTCCGGGGCACACCGCGTTGACGCGGATCTGGTGTTCGGCGAACTCGGTCGCCGCGGCCTTCATCAGGCCGACGACACCGTGTTTCGTCGCATAGTACGAGGGCATTCCCGCACCGCCACGCAACCCCGCAACGGATGCGGTGATCACGATCGAACCACCGCCACCTTCGATCATCGCCGGCGCGACCGCGCGCAAGCCGTAGAACACACCGGACAGATTGACCGCGAGCACGTTGTTCCATACGTCGATGTCGCCATCGAGAATCGTCGATCCGATCGCGATACCAGCGTTGAGATAGGCCACATCGACGCCTCCGAAGCGCTCTATCACCGCAGCGACCATGGCGTCATTGGCCTCGACCGAGGTGACATCGGTACTGATCGCGAACGCCTCGCCACCGGCCTCGCCGATCTCCTTCGCGACCGATTCGGCAGCTTCGCCATTCAGGTCGGCAACGCATACCCGAGCCCCTTCGCTGGCGAATCGTTTCGCAGTCGCTCGGCCGATCCCCGATCCGCCACCCGTCACTACCGCACGCTGTCCCTGAAGCATCGCCATCGGACCGTTCCTCCGTTGAAAGTCTGCGCGAGCATAGCCGCTCTCGGACTCACCCTGCCCTGCTGCGGGCTCGGGGGGCGTCGAGTTCCGCCGGGTCGCGGTTTCGAAGGCAGTCGGGCATGGTTTGGGGATGGCATTGCTGATCGGTGAGATGCTTCGGCGAAACGCGCAGGTCTGTCCGGATCGCATCGCGGCGACTTTGGGAGAGGATTCGATCGGGTTCCTCGCGTTGGATCGAGCCGCTAACGGCCTGGCCGCTGCGCTTCGAGAACTCGGAATCGGGCGCGGCAGCCGAGTAGTCTGCTGGGCCGACACGTGCCTCGAAGTGCTTCCGCTGTTTTCGGCACTGGCGAAATTGGGAGCGGTGTTTGCCCCCCTGAATGCGCGACTCGGCATCGACGAGGCGGCCGATGTGGTCCGCTTTGCGCGCCCGGCGCTGATGGTCAGCGACTCGAACCATGCCGATGCGGCCGAGAAGGTCGCCAGCCTGGCCGGAGTTCCGAAACTCGGGCGGCTCGGCAGCGGACCAGGCATCGACCTGAGCCCCACCGCCGCGCCGCCGACTGACACGCCCGTACTCGAACCCTCCCTGGTCGAAACCGACCCGCACGTGGTCTTTTTCACCAGCGGCAGCACCGGGCGGCCCAAAGGTGTCGTGCTGTCGCACCGGGCCAACTACCTGCGCTCGTTTCAAGGGGTGTTTCGCGACGACCCCGAGCGCACGGTTTGCATGTTCCCGCTGTTTCACATGGCCGCGTTCACGTTGGCAATGGCGGCGTGGCAAACCCGCGGCGAAATCCATTTCGTCGAAGCGGCTACGGCAGAGGCACTGCTCGGCGCCGTCGAACGGCGCGCTGCGAACCGGTTGTACTGCATCCCTGCGGTCTGGGCGCGAATTCTGGAAGTGGATCCAGGCCGCTTCGACACATCGACGCTGCGCGAAGTCGATACCGGAACGTCCGCGACGCCACCCGAACTCATCGCGGCACTGAAGTCCCGATTCCCCGACACGGTCACGCGTATCTACTACGGATCCACTGAGTGCGGACTCGCCGCAGCTCTGCCCGAAGTCGACCTCATGCGAAAACCTGGCAGTGTCGGGATTCCGCCTGCAGGCGTGGATCTCAAACTCACCGAAGCGGGAGAGATCTGCGTTCGCAGTGACTACGTGATGGACGAATACTTCGAAGCTCCCGAGGCGACGGCGGATGCGCTGCGAGACGGGTGGTACCACACCGGCGATCTCGGAGCGCTGGACGACGAGGGATACCTATCCGTCATCGGACGCGTGCGCGACGTCATTCGGACCGGTGGTGAGACCGTGGCGCCCTCCGAAGTCGAAGCTGCGCTCGCAGACCATCGATCGATCCAGGAAGTGGCCGTCGTCGGCATCCCGGACCCGCAATGGGGCGAGGTCGTCTGCGCGGTCGTAGTCCTGCACGAACAGCAGCCGCTCACACTCGATGAACTTCGAGCACACTGCGAAACCCGTCTGGCCGGCTTCAAGAGACCGCGACGGCTCGAGTGTGTCGATGCTCTGCCCAGAACGGCTGCGACCCAACAAGTCCAGCGAACGCTGCTCGTCGAGCGGATCCTCTCCCAACCCGTGGTTCGATGATTCGCGTGCTCTCGTGCAGCTGAAGCCGAAGACAGCCGCGTTCGGCGTCGCGACCGCGCTGATCGCTCTGATCGGCATCGAGATTGCCGTCCGAGTCGTCTTTTCGGTCACGACCGGGGAATCGCAGCTCGGCTACGGGTTCGGTTCGAACGAACCCGAGCAGAAACCCGGAATGCTGTTTCCGAAACGGACGGACTCCGCGCGCTGGGACGCCGTGCTCCGTGCCGACGACCAGGAAAAGACGTTCCTCTCGCACGAAACCGGCAGTTACTCGAAATACCAACCCCATCAGTTCAAACGCAACCGCGACGAGTACGGCCACCTCAGCGAGATCGCCATCAACAACCTCGGGTTTCGCGGGCCTGACATTGCGATGCGAAAACCCGCCGGCACCTTTCGCGTGATCGTATTGGGGGCCTCGTCGACGTTCGGATATCGCAACCGCGACGACGAGACGTATCCCCGCTATCTCGAACAGATGCTCCACCAGCGGCTGCTCGCCAGACATCGCGATCACCGCGATGCCTGCGGGAACGTGAACTCGTTCGAGGTCGTGAATCTGGGGATCCCCCATCTCAACACGGCCAACATTCGCTCGTTGCTGGTCGCCGAGGGCCTCGCCCTCGACCCGGACGTCGTCACCTTTTATGAGGGCGCCAACGAGACCCGATTGATCGAAGCGGGATGGACGCAACGGGTCCTGTCGCATTGGGGCGATCGGCTGCTCACCGCACGCTTCGTACACTCGATGCTGAGAAATCAGCTGTCTACGTTCGACGCCGAAGAACTCGAACGGCACGCCTCCGGGCTGAGCGAGAACTTTTTGCACCAGCTGACGGCCATCGCAGATGCGACCGACGGCGCCGACATCGATCTGCTGATCGCGTCACAACAGGCCAAGTCATTCCTGGTGCCAACATCCCAGATGCGCGAGGTCAGCTACACCGACGAGGTGCGCCTCGTTCGCGAGAAACTGAAACGGGATGGGGAAATCGCACTCAAGGAAATGATCTTTCTGATGCACGCCGAGCTCATGAGTGCCCTGCGCGAGTGGACGACCGCTCGCCAGGCCGTACCCGGCAATCGCGTCGCGTTCGTGGACGTCGCGGGCCGCTTCGATTCTCTGCGAAAGCGCGACCAGTTGCTGAGTTGGGTCCATCTTTCGGCCGAGGCCAACCGGATCGTCGCGGCCCAGCTCGCCGACCCGATCTTCGAACTGGCCTGCCCGGACTGAAACGGGAAACGACCCAGCGGCACGGGGCCGGACTGGTCCGCCCCCCAGACGCAGGAAGCGGCGTGGCGGTGTACTCTGATGGCGTCATGGCCGACCCCAACGATCCGCTCGACCAACTCGCCGCGTGGCGCTCATCGGGACGAAATGCGGCGCTCGCCACCGTCGTGCGGACGTGGGGCTCCTCGCCGCGTCCGGTTGGCAGCCTGCTGGCGATCAGCGACCGGGGCGAAATGGAGGGTTCGGTGTCTGGCGGCTGCGTAGAAGCCGCTGTCGTCGAGGCCGCACTCGAGGTCATCCGCGGCGGCTCGCCCCAGCTGCTGGAATTCGGTGTCAGCGACGAATCCGCGTGGTCGGTGGGCCTGACCTGTGGCGGCCAGTTGGAAGTGTTCGTCGAGAAGGTGGAATGAAGAGCGCAACACTCGAAAGACTGCGCGCGGCGCGCGCCGAGAAGAAGCTCACCGCACTCGTCACCGATCTCGAGAGCGGAGCGGAGCGGCTCTTTATCGACGGTGAAGTCATCGACGATGAAACCACCGGCACCTCCGCTCCGAGCCATCACTCGATCGCGGCGACCGACGGTGTCGTCGCGGCAGTAGCCGAAGCCTGTCGGAAGGATACGAGTCGCGTCATCGAAGACGGTTCCCGCCGACTGCTCGTTCGCGTATTCCATCCGCCCAAACGACTGCTCGTGATCGGCGCCGTCCACATCGCGCAATCACTCGCAGTGATGGCGCGAGAAGCCGGTTATGCGGTCGTATTGATCGACCCGCGCGATAGCTGGGCGACACCGGAACGTTTCCCAAACACCGAGATCGACCGTCGCTGGCCCGAGGAATCGCTCGCAGACCTCGCGATCGACCGCCGCACCGCGGTCGTGACGCTCAGCCACGACCCGAAACTCGACGAGCCAGCACTCAGCGCGGCGCTCGCCTCGGATGCCTTCTATGTCGGAGCGCTCGGCAGCCGACGCACGCATGCGCGGCGCCTCGACCGACTGCGCGAAAACGGCTTCGACGACGAACAACTCTCACGCATTCGAGGCCCCGTGGGTCTCGACATCGGCGCGGTGTCGCCCGCAGAGATCGCGGTTTCGATTCTCGCCGAAATCACGCAGCAATTGCGCGTTGCTTGAACGCGTAGAAACGACGAACCAGTCGCATCGAGGAGCCCCATGATCGAGACGGAAGCATTCGGAAGTACCGGCCATCACAGCACGCGTGTGTTGTTCGGGGCCGCGGCCCTCGGCGCGATGCGCCAGGAGAGGGCCGACGCCGTGCTCGAGACTCTTCTCGAGTTCGGGATCAACCATCTGGACTGCGCGGCCTCGTACGGTGACGCCGAGCTGCGCCTGGCACCGTGGATGCGAGAGCACCGCGAGCGCTTCTTCCTGGCGACCAAGACAGCGGATCGTTCAGGCGAAGGAGCACGAAAGGGTCTCGAACGATCGTTGGATCGCCTCGGTGTCGAACAGGTCGATTTGATTCAACTCCACAATCTTGCCGACGAGGAAGGCTGGCAGGCCGCCTTCGCGCCCGGCGGCGCGGTAGAAGCGTTGGCGGCGGCACGCGACCGAGGCCTGGTGCGATTCATCGGTGTCACCGGACACGGCACACGCGTGGCAGCCATGCACCTGCGCAGCCTCGAACAGTTTCCGTTCGACTCCGTGCTGCTGCCCTACAACTTCACGATGATGAGCCAGCCCGCGTACGCGGCAGATTTCGAAGCGCTCCTCAGCGTCTGCCGCGAACGCGGCGTCGCGGTACAGACGATCAAGTCCATCGCGCGCCGCCGTTGGGAACCGGACGATGCGTCCCCCCGCTACAGCTGGTACGAACCGTTGCGCGACCCGGAAGCCATCCGCCGGGCGACGCAATTCGTGCTGCGACGGCCCGGTCTATTCCTCAATACCTCGAGCGACGCGACGCTCCTGCGGACCGTGCTGGATATCGCCGCGGGCACCGAAAGCGAAGATCGCAGTTCGGAAGCCCTGGCCGCCGAACTCGAGGCCGACGTCGCACAGCAAGGCATCGAGCCGCTGTTCATTCCGGGAGTCGAGGGACTCTAGCTTGCGGAACGAATCTGCCATTGACTGACCAATCGTTGTCTTTGACCCGGCGAGCCTTCCTGCAAGGCAGCCTCGGCGCCGCCGGCCTCGTGGGTGCGAGCGGGTTGCCACTCGTCGGTTGCAGCCGCTCCGGGGTTTTCGGTTACGACGTCTGCATCGTGGGCTCGGGTTTTGCCGGGACGACCGCGGCCTTGCGCACCGTTGCCGCGGGGCTTCGCACGGTCGTCGTCGAGGCCGGATCGTTCCCGACGGAACCTCGTTCCGACCACGCGCTGGGCCCCTCCTTCACCTATTCGAACTCGGGAGAATTCGAGTATCACGCTGCCGCCCATCGACAGATCATGGTCGGTGGGACGAGCAACCACTGGCGAGGCGTGGTCAATCGCCTGCGGCCCAGTGATTTTCGGATGCAATCCGAATTCGGTATCGGTGCAGATTGGCCGATCGACTACGACGAGCTGGCACCCTACTACTGCAAGGCCGAGAGCGCGCTCTGGGCGCAAGGCTATGCGCCCATCGATGGAGCTGAACCGGCGCGCGACTGCGCCTACCCGCAACTCATCGATACCCCGTATCGCGACCCCGATCTCCAGATTGACGGCAAGCGATTCCGCTTCTTTTCTCCGGCACGGTCCAACCGAAACGGCTGGCCGGTTCGAGTCGTCGAAGACGAAATCCGCGAATTCACCGCGTCGCGCTTTGGCACGCTGCTCACCGATCGCCAGGTCACGCACATCGTCAGTCTCGATGGAAGAACGATCGACCATGTCACGATCCGTTCCCCCGATGGTGGGACCGAGACGATCCGCGCTCGCAGTTTCGTGATCGCGGCAGGCGTCATCGAAACACCGCGGTTGTTGCTGCTCTCGCGAGCCGAGGGCGCGAGCCAGATTCCGGGCATCCAGTCGAGATTCGTTGGAAGACACTTCTGCGCCCATCCGGGATTTCCGTGGAAGTTCGAGCCCTCGAATAGGGCGGGTCTGCCTGCAGGCGTGTTTCGCAGCTACGACCTGAGCGACGCGTTTCGACGCGAACAACTGAACGCCGTCCATCTCCAGCTGTTTGTCGTCGGCCAGAAGCCGATGCTGCAGCTGCAGGCAGAGATGGAGTCGCGGCCCGAAAACCAGGTTCGCCTCTCGCAGACCGAGAAGGATCGCTTCGGAAACCCGCTCCCCGACGTCGCGCTCGGTTTTTCGAAACGCGACTGGCAGACACGCGAGCGAGGGGTCGACATCATTGGGGCCTACGCTCGGGAGCATGGGCTCGCGGTCCCCCAGATCAAGACGACGCCCAATTGGCGTTCGCATCCGTCGGGCACTTGTCGCATGGCGACGCGCGCGAGCGATGGGGTCGTGGATCGGAACGGCAGGGTCTTCGGTACCGACAATCTCTACGTCGCGGGGGCGTCGGTCTTTCCCAGTTCGGGAACATCGAACCCGACTCTCACCGTCGTGGCACTCGCCATGCGACTCGGGGAACACCTCGTCACGGCGCTGAAACGCGCGTAACCGGCGCCTGCGAGCGCTACCGTCGGGGGGGATCCCGGTGAACGACCGACACGAGAACAGCCACACGAATCATGAGGAAACCGATCTTGAGTGCGAATGAATACGGTGTAGTCGAGCAAAGCGCGATTGCGGGGTGGGACGAAGAATCCGATGTCGTCGTCGTCGGTATGGGATCGGCTGGCAGCTGTGCGGCGATCGAGGCTGCCGAGGCCGGAGCCACGGTGCGGGTGCTCGAACGCGCGAGCGGCGCCGGGGGACTGACGGCCTCGGCGGCCGGACACCTCTATCTGGGCGGCGGGACCCGCGTGCAGAAAGCGGTCGGGGTCGAAGACAGCGTCGAGGACATGTTCACCTACCTGCTCGAGAACACGCCGGAGCCGGACGAAGCCAAGATCCGCGCCTACTGCGAACAGAGCGTCGAGCACTTCGACTGGCTGGTCGCGCACGGTGTTCCATTCGAGGACAGCTATCACCGCGAAAAGAACGTCGTCCAGATGACGACCGAGTGCCTGATCGAATCGGGCAACGAGGCAGCCTGGCCTTTCAACCAGCATTCGAAGCCTGCGGCCCGCGGACACAAGGTCGCTATGGAAGGCGAAGCGGGTGGCGCAAAGCTGATCGAACAGCTCCTCGCGAGCGCCGAGAAGAACGGCGTAAAAATCCAATACGACGTGCGCGTGACGCAGCTCGTCCGTGACGGTGATCGCATCACTGGCGTCGTCTACCGCACGACGGAAGGCGACCGCACAGCCCGTGCGCGCAAGGCCGTCGTCCTCGCGGCGGGCCAGTTCGGAATGAACGCCGAAATGATCGACGCGCGCTGCCCACGCCTGGCCGATGATCGCATCGAAAAACAGGGCGGTACATTCGACGACGGTGCAGGCCATCAACTGGGAGAGGCGGCGGGTGGCGTTTGTGACCACATGGACGGCGCACTGTTGACGTCGCCCTTCTATCCGCCCGAACAGCTGCTGTACGGAATCCTGGTGGACAAGAACGGCAAGCGCTTCGTCAACGAGGACTCCTACCATTCGAAGACGAGCATCCGCTGCACCGAGCAGCCCGACGGCATCGCGTATCTGATCGCCGACGACTCGTTCTACGCGTACCCGTTGTTTCAATGGCAGCCACTGGTCGACGCCTGGGACGACATCGCCGATATGGAGCGCGACCTCGGAATGCCGAGCGGTGCATTGCAGAAGACGATCGCCGATTACAACCGCTACGCGGAGCAGGGCGATGACCCGGAATTTCACAAGACCGCGAAGTGGATGAAGCCGCTGACGAACCCGCCGTATGCCGCACTCGATCTTTCGCTGGGCAAGGCCCACTACGTGGGCTTCCCGCTCGGTGGGCTGCGGGTCAGCATCGATGGCGAAGTCCTGCGCGAGGACGGCAGCGCGATCGCAGGATTGTACGCTGTGGGCGGATGCGCATCGAACATCGCGCAAGATGGATTGGGTTATTCGAGCGGCACTTGCATTGGCGAGGGAACGTTCTTCGGTCGGCGAACGGGGCGCCACGTCGCAGCGAGCTGAGACTGCGCGTTCAATGCCTTCAGGCATTCCTGAAGGCAGCCGTGAAAGAAAACCCGCAGGAGGGGTCGATGCCGTTTGATTCGGCCCCGGCGGTGAATTGCTACCGTGCCGTCGATGGCTCGCAATAAACCGCGCAAGCACAAGCCGCGCAGATGGTTGCGACGCATCGCCCTCCTCGCGCTGCTCGTCTGCATCACGGTGGTTGCGTGCACGGCGGCTCCAATCGCGATGATGCGCGTCATCGATCCGCCGACCAGCGCGTTCATGATCGGGAGCTACTTCGCCGACCCCGCCACGGGACTGCCCTGTGACGGTGTCGAATACCAATGGGTCGATCTCGAATCGATCTCTCC
>JAJDAM010000573.1 GCA_029261905.1 Deltaproteobacteria bacterium | reverse complement strand
CCACGCCCGAAGTAATTCCACCTAGCCCGTCGACATTCGTCAACACGGGATTGTCTTGGATGTACAGGACTCCTCCGACCGAAGTGATGTCGCTCAACGCGGCGAGATTCGTGATATCGAGCCCGCTGATCGTAACCCCGTTTGTTACCGAGCTACAGCTAACGGCGTCGACTTGAGCCTGGCTCGTCAGCGAAAGGGAAGTGCACACCTGGGCCGATGCGTTGGTTGCCGTGGACAGCGTCAAGAGTGCACCCGAGATGACAGCCCCAAGCAGAATTTCAAGATTCCGCATGCGCTACTCCCCCTTCCATCGCGCCATGTTGATCATCAACAACAGGAGAAATGAGCGCAGCGCCCATTGCTGCGGGCAGTCTCTCACCGTGAGATGGTACGTGTCAACTTGGTGTTCTACGGCCGGCCTCCATGAGACTGCCGAGAAGTCTGGTTTCCGACAGCTACTTACGCAAAGAGAAGCCCGAGGCTGGCTGAGAACGCCGTCCATCCGAAAGCGGCCACCACGACTCCGGTTGCTGATACCGGGGGAGCACGGGTTTGGAACTCAGAGCCGGATAGACCCGGCGACGTTGCAGCCCTGTGCCGCTGCCCGCAAGACAGGAGACGCAAGTACACGTACCTACTCCTAGCCGACGAAGTTGGTACAACTGTCGGCCCGCAGGCGGAAGTCAGAGGTGCTTCCTGCGTAGCGCGAGAACCGTCAGAAGGAGAATCCCGGGGGCGAGTTGAAGCAATTGATCAGGCTCGGGCACCGCGATGATATCCGCCGCGGCTAGGCCGGCGTGAAGAGCAGATCCGTTGTAGTACATGGTCCATGTCGGGCCGACAGGGTCGAACTCCAATATGTCATCGTCATCGAAGTCCACTCCGCCGACACTCCCGCTTCCATCGAAAGACAGGAAAAGGTGACCATCGCTCGTTTGATACTGTGCGCCGTCTAGGTCGAGAGCGGGATCGACACCGATCGCGGGGAGAGATCCTTCGAATTCGATGGTGAAGGTGGTGACACCATCGAATCGAACCAAGTCTTCGTCGTTGGCAACGACTCCAGCAAGGTCGATGGTGTTGTCAAAGGAAAGCAGTAGGTCGCCGGAGCTGTGAACGGTCACTGCGTCCACGTTGATCCCGGCGCCGTTGATTCCGGCTGTGGCAAAAACGCTGGCTGCGTCGAAGATTACCGTGTCGGTGATTCCGTCGAACTCGACCACGTCCGCCGGCGCGACCGTCAACCCGCCGCCCAGGTCTGTGGCTGTGTCGAGGGAGTAGTAGTGGATAGAGCCGCCCGCGAAGTGATACGCGTCCACGTCACTTCTCACGGGGAATACGCCCAAGGCGACCGCAACGACGGTTCCCGTCTGGTTATCGGCAGCCATGTCGTGGTCATTGAAGATCGTACCACCAAGATCCACAGTGACATCAGGGGAGATTATCGCAGGGTCCAGTGCCTCGGCAGTTGATGCTCCGATCAAGATAGTCGCGCTGCAAAGTAACCTGATGAACTGATCACGCATTCATTCGACTCCACGCGCGTACTTGGATCGTTACGGTTACGGACAGATCGTGTTCGTCCCGCACAAATTCGTACCGAGTTCATAGTGATTGCTTCCTGTCACGTTTCCGGAACTATTGCCGACGATGACATTCTGCGAGTATCCGGATGTGCTGAGGTTTAGGCCCCACAAGGTGTTCGAGTGCACGCTGTTTCCGATGACGTTGCAGTTGGTGCACGCGATGCCATCGCCATGGTTGGCCTCTACGGTAGAGCCTGAAACTATGGACGCTACGCCAGTGAGGATGCCGTTGCCTCCCCGGTTCGCAGACGATACGACGCCTTCGACTCGGCATGCGATTCCACAAACGAGTCCGGCACCGTCATCGTTCAGTACCGTTGACGAGTTCGCGATCACGGATCTGTCGCTTGCTACTATGCCGCCCAGTCCATTCTGGCGAACAATGACGTCGATAACATGACCCGACAGGCCGAGGGAAATTCCCGTACCATCCATGAGCTGAACAGTTCCATTCTTCACCGAGACAGCATCTGCTCCGGTGGCGTCGATGCCGTGTTTCGTCGAAGAGCTCGCCGTGCACATATTCGAAGTGCAGTTGTTCGCTCCACTGATGGTGAAACCGTTCAGGTCAACGGTCGTTTCACTACTGCTGATCACGATTGCTGATAAGCCACCACCCGTTGGCAAATCAAGATTACTCGTGAGCCGATAGCTCCCGGAAACCGCAATGACGACGGGGAAGACACCATCGGTATCCCCAGCGGTACATCCGCCTGTCGATGTCGCACACGCTTGATTGATCTCGATCACCCCGTCTACCGCGAGTGCGGGAGAGGCGATCGTGAGCGCCAACACTGCTGCCGTAGCTGCCGCGACTCCCCGTATCCGGATCGTCATAACGCTCTCCTCATGTAGGTTTTCGTCGTGGCTGACGATTGAACACCACGAATTGATGAACTGCAATGAAAATTGCGGTGAACAGCGCCGTTCTATCGGTCGGATGGACCGCGGGGGGACGCGCGGTTCTTGGAGTGAGGAGCGAAGAAGGTCGCGGGTTCGATCCCCGTCTCCCGCTCCAGGTTCGAGGCACGGCGGAGTTCTTGCTGGCGGCTTTCGGCGGCCTGACGGGCGAGCGCGGGGCCTGTCCATACAGCACCGCCAATGCGACCAACGCGCACAGCCGCAGCAGTGCGACCGCCGGCTCGGGAACGGGGTACACCTGGTAGGAACGGTTCGCCACCCCGTCGTCTGCGAATAGGGAAACGACGGACGTCTGCGACGGGTTGACGCTGAAGCCGGCCGTGTGCGTCTGAAAGTCACTTCCGTTCAGCGAAAAGAACAGGCCCGTCACGCCGGAACCGGCGTCCTGGGCGGTCAACGTGATCCGCGTGGACCCGTCGGGCTGGAGCATTTCGGTGACCTCGATGGTCGGCCCATCCACGTCCCCGGCCTCGTCGCCGGACACGTCCGCCGTCGGGGCGAGCAGGCTTTCGAACATCCCGTCGCCATCGGCGTCGTAGCTGAGGTCGTGCAATGCCGCCGGGCCGAGGGTCAGGCGGGTGGCGGTTCCGGCTGTCAGGTCGAGGTCGTTGAAACGAACGGCTCGCGTCGTCGTATTTGTCGTTCCGACTCGAATCTCGACGCCCATCGGTTCGTCTCGGCTGGTAAAGCTGACCTGGTACTGCTCACTGTCCGATTCGGGAATCGTGAGCAGGAACACGTTTTCGCCGATCATGAGGGTGTCGACTCCGGGGACGCTGCCTTGGAGCACCCCACCGACGAGTTCGGTGCTGTTACCCGAATTGTCCTGCACGACCACGTCTTCGATTCCGCTGATCGTGATGGTGCGATACGGAGGGTTCGGCCCCTTCGCCTGCAGCGGTGCGGCAGCGCTTTCGTTGGCAGCAGAGCTGCCGCCCCGGAGCCACTGCAGGATCTGGTCCTGGACTTCGGGGTTTCGCATCAGCCCGTTGTGCTCTACCAGCTCGTCCTCCTCGATCGAGTCCGATGCGAAGGTCAGCACCTCCGCGTCCGGCGCGTTGAGGTCGGTCGTGCCTCCGATGCGCTCGGCGCTCAGCGTGGGTACGGTGCGGTCTCCGACGGTAAACACGGGTTCGAGTACGGGTCGGCGTGTGCAGGAGATCGGGAACAGGCCAGTTCTCAGACGGCAGTGCGTGGTGCTGGTACCGACCAGACCGCCGATGGTCTGGAGCACGGACTGTCGGCCCAGAATGTGCCGATACTGGATGTCGGTCGCGTCGGTGTGCCAGTCGTCCTGGTCATCGGTATGGAAAGTATCCGTGGCGGAGCCGGGCATAAAACCCTCTCGCCCGTACGTGTCGTCGAAAAACGAGAGCGCCTCGTCGTAGCTCAGGGCTTGCAGTACCCCGTCGCCGTTGAGGTCGCGGTCCTTTTCCCGAATGACGTCGAGACCCAACGTTTCGGAAGCGAGCTCGAAGTAGCTTCGAGACGGCGCCAGCTGATGGACTCCCGGTAGCGATCCTACGATGTCTCGGAAAATCCCGCGGGCGATCCGAAACGGCAGGAACTCACCGGAGTCGAGGACGTACAGCAGCTTGGGTGCGCCGAGAAAGGGCCCGCCGACTGTGATCAAGGTGTTCAGTCCGTGATCGTCGCTGTGGTCGAGGACATAACGTCTCGACACCAGGCTCCCCATGCTGTGCGCGATCACGCTGATCGCGGTGTCTGGATAAAAACGCTGAACGCAGAGCAAGTAGTCGCGCAGCCGCTCTGCGTTTTCGCCGATGTCGAGCCGCCAGTCGTATGGGAACAGGAAGAGGTCGGGTCGGTCGGCGTCATTCGCCTGGCTGAGGTCGCAGAGGTTCTCGGTCAGCCGCTCGGGCACGAAGGCTCCGCCATCGTCCGTCAGGCGATAGGTGACGAAGCCCTCATCGGCGAGCCGCTCGAGGAACGGACCGTAGATCGGCAGCAGGCCAGCGATCTCGAGGATGGGATCGGTCGCCACGATGCTGTGGTTCTGCGGTTCGTCGCTGGGATACAGGCTGAGGTCTCGCCAACGGCTCGGGTCGGTGCCGACCCAGACCTCCTCGTTATTCGCATTCTGGTCGATCAGCACGCTGCCGGCTGCGCCCGGCACGAAGATGACGGGCTGATCGAACAGCGAAACCACGAAGCCGTCGAACTCGCCACCGGCGCCGGGCTGAGTCGCGTCCTGCGTTGGGAAATCGGGCGAGTCCGTGGATGCGGCGACGAGCAGGTTGCCATTTCCGTAGCGATCGATCCCCATCTTCGTTGGAAAGAAGACGGAATCGCCATCGTTGCCCGAACCGCCGAGATAGGTCGAAAACGAAAGTGCAGAGCCGTCCGGTGAGAGCCGTGTGACGAAGACGTCCTGGATGCCGCCTCCGAACAGGGGTTGTATCGGATTTCGCGTGGGGAAGTCGACCGAGCCGGTACGGCCTACCACGATGGCCCGACCGTCTCGATCGACGGCGATCCCGTTGCCCGCTTCGTTCTGGCTGCCGCCGAGATAGGTGGAATAGACGGCCAGTCCATTGGGGTCGAGCTTCGTCACGAAGGCGTCGCTGCACGGGAAGCTGCACTGCGGCGAGTCCGCATCGAGATCCTGCTGGTACGCGCCCCCGGTCGTTGGAAACGCAGACGAGAACGTCTGCCCGGTGAAGAAGGCATTCCCCGCCTCGTCGATCGCGATGCCGAACGCCTGGGTGCTCGCGCCGCTACCTCCACGAATGTGTTGGTAGACGCCGCTCAGCCCATCGGCGGCGAGCTTGGTGACGAACGAGGACTGATGGCCGAGAAAGTTACTCCCCGTGTGTCCCGTGACGTGCGCCTGCCCAAGCGGATCCACGGCGATGTCGGCCCCGGTGTATTGATTGAACCCGCTGCCGCAGCCGGCGCAGACGGTCCGGATGAGAGCCCCGTTCGGTGCGAGCTTGGTCACGAACGCACCGCCCCCGGCTGTCGCGATCGTGAATGGGAACCCGACGCCGGCGAACCCCGTGAAGTACGCGTTGCCGTCTGGGTCGACGTCGATTCCAGCCGCGAAGTCGAAATCGAGCCCGCCGAGATAGGTCACATACACGGGCGTGCCATCCGGTGAGAGTTTGGCGGCGAACGCGTCGCCACTGCCGCCGTAGCCGGGCTGCACGGCGTTCAGCGTCGGGAGGTTTACCGAGTTGCTCTGGCCGGCCAGGTACGCGTTGCCGCCCGCGTCCACGGCGATCGAGAGCGGATACTCGTCAGCTCCGAACCCAGCTCCGCCTCCACTGTCGGTTCCGCCGATCACGGTCGTGTACAAGGGGCCGGACCCGTCCGCCGAGAGCTTCTGCACGACGCCGTCGAAGCGGATACCGATGTCGCGCGTGCCCACCACGTACGCGTTGCCGTCGCTGTCCGCGGCCACGTCCATGTAGAATTCTACGTTTGCGGTTCCGAGATAGGTGGAATAGACGACCCGCGGGTCGATCACCAGTGGACGACTGCGGTCGTAGTGGGCGAGCGCGAAGCCGATGCGGTTTTCCCCGCGCTGCACGAAACCGCCTGCGATCGGCTCTCGCAAGCCCTTGCCCGTGTTGCCGTTCGCGTTTGGTTGATAGATCTCGGGTCGGCGCAAACGGATTTCACCATCGCTCAGGTAGAGGACCAGATCATCGTCGTCGAGGGCCGCGCGGGCAGCGCCTTCGACATCGAACTCGATCACACTCGCATCCGCGCCGGGCTCCACGATGAAGTCGAACTCGAGCTGACCAGCCACACCGTAATACTCGAGGTCGATGCCTGGGTACACCTGGCTGTAGCGTACGCGCGCATGAGTCGGAATTCGCGTCAGCCAATCTTGCACATCACGGCCTCGCAGGTAGTTCACGCGGCCGGGTAGGGGGTCACGCCCCACGAGTTCAGGCGAGGGATTCGCACCGAAGAGCTGCAGGCGAAGTTCTTTTCGTTCGGATGCCGCGGTTTTCCGGCCTCGGATGCGAGGCCCGGGTTGCCATGAAGGGGCGCGCGATTGACGATCCGCATCGCGACCAGCGGATCGGAGCGAGAGTATCGCGGCCGTCGAAGTCAGAGAGATGCGATAGCCGGGACCGTTCGCGACGAATCGAACCGACGGTTCGGTCTGGCCGCGGTTCGGCTCGAATGCCAGCGGGCCCGCCAGCGCCGCGATCGACAGCGGTGGGCGTCTTTCGCGGGCAACAGAGCGCGATCCAGCCAGCAGTCCGATGAGAATCAGACCGATGCCGATGGTTCGAACTGCCGTTTCGATCGAGGGGGGTCGATGCGGCACGGGAGGCCTCGGCTGGGTTTCGCGCCGATTGTACACCCGTCTGCACCGATGGGGGGATCGAAGGTTCGCGATCTCCTACCATCGCTCTAGAGTGTCGAACGGGAGGCACCGACACCAGTTGCCGATCGACACGCGTCGCCGATCACTCGGCGTCCGCAGGCAGTGCATGCGCGGCTGACTTCGATCGAATCCTCGAGCGCGGAGTTTCCATCCCGCGGCTGGGTTCAATGAACTCTATGGGCAGCGCTTCACACGGTCGCGGCCGGCTGAGTCACCGCCGGAGACCTACCTCTCGCGCCAGCTGTCGATGTTGACTCCACTGCTCGGCAACGGACCGGGGCAGTCATTCTGGATGCCGCCGTCGCTCGTGATGACGACGACCTTGTTCTTACAGCTGCCGCCAGCACCACCATCGTTGAGTCCGCCGACGGATACGCGGGGTCGCGTCGGGAACCCTTCACCAATCGCCACCCGCCGATTGGCCGAGTCGCTGCCACCCGTGTAGGACCCGGTTCCGCAGTTGAAGTCGAACGTGTAGAGGAACGCCTGGCCCGCTGCGTCGCAGGGATTCACGGTTGCAGGATCAGCCGGCAGGAACGACGCGGTGAACAGCTTGCCCAGGAACACGACGCTGTTGGTGACGAACTTCTCCGCGTCGCGCGCCGTGATGTAGTAGCCGTTCTCGGGACACGTCGGCGGATTGCCCGAGGTAATGTCCTCCAGGTCGTCTTCCACCAACGATCCCGTGATCGGCGACGGAGGCGAAAGACTCCTCTCGTACGGATCGCGATCCAGCACCACGTAGTAGTGGTTGTTGTTCGCATCGTCGCCGTCGTTGAACAACGCCGAAGGTCCCTTCGGGTTGGCGCGCTCACCGGCGCCGAATCCGACCAACACGGCACCGGACCGGAGTACGCCGGTCGCC
>JAJDAM010000572.1 GCA_029261905.1 Deltaproteobacteria bacterium | reverse complement strand
CTGGTCTTTCGGGAGTTCCCACAGCCGCTTCATCGCTTTGTGGCCGGGCTCGGTCGGAATCGGGTCGATCAACCCGCGGCCGCCGGTGACGATCATCAGCGGGATGTTCAGGAACATGCCGAAGACCGGGCCGATGTGATTGGAGCCTGTGAAGTTTCGGGCTGCGCGATGCTCTTCGTACGCCCAGCTGGCGCGGTAGCGCTCGGTGTAGCCACCTAGGGTCGTCGTGCTGAAGTCGTCGGCCTTCAATGCGTCGACGAGGGTTTCAGCGGCGAGCATCCCGGTCTTGATCGCCATGTGCACACCGGCGAGCTTCATGATGTTGAGCATTCCCGCCGAGTCGCCGATCAACATCGCACCGTTGGCATAGAGCTTGGGCTGCGCGTAGAGGCCACCGCTCGGGACACACTTCGCGCCGTAGCGAACGAGTTCTCCACCCTCGAGCAGGTCGCGCATGAACGGCGTCGTCTTGAACTGCTGCGCGGCGCGATGCGGGTCTGCGTTCGGGTTTTCGGAATCCAAGGGTGTCACGAAGCCGTACGAAACGAGGTTGTCCCCCATGTCGTACAGCCACATGCCATTGACCTGCGAGAAGAAATCCGGGAACAGCGAGCCGTGGATCACGCGGCCGGGCTTGTGCTTCTCGGGTTTGACACGCCAGATTTCCTTGATGCCGGTCTCGAACGTCGGCGGGTTCTGTCCGTGCAGGTCGAACTCGTCGATCAACTGCTTGGTCAGGCTGCCGCGCACGCCTTCGGCCAGGATCGTGCACTTGGCGACGATGTCCATGCCGGGCTGAAAGGTCGGCTTCTGCGCGCCGTTCTTGTCGATGCCCATGTCACCCGTTCGAACACCGATCACCTTGTCGCCATCGAGGAGAAGGCTGGCACCGGCGAACCCGGGATAGATCTCGACGCCCATCTCTTCGCACTTCTCACCGAGCCACTTGACGACGTCCGACAGCGAGATGACGTAATTGCCGTTCTTCTGGAACATCGGGGGTGCGATCGGCGACTTGATCGTGGCTCCGCGAGTGAACATATAGAAGTAGCTGTCGGTCACCTTGTGCTCGATCGGAAAGCCCTGCTCGAGAAAATCCGGAATCAACTCCTCGATTGCGCGCGGGTTCATGACGGCACCGGAAAGCTGGTGGTCGCCGACTCCGGCCCCCTTTTCGATCACGAGTACGGTCGGCTCTTCGATCGGCTCGTCGCCGGTCTCCGCGCACTTTTCGTTGTGCGCAGCGACGGACTTCATCAAGTGATACGCCGAAGCCAGCGTTGCCGGGCCCGCGCCGACGTACAGGACATCGACTTCCATACTCTCGCGTTCGATCTCGCTCATTTCTCGTTTTTCTCCTGGCAGGTTTGCGGATTCGCCGGGGGACAGTGACCGCATCACCCGAGAAAGTGTCGTGTTGGTCAAGGGCGGGGTGGGCGCATCTTGCACGAACGGGCCGACCGATCTCTCCAGATCCGTCGCGCACGGAACCCCGGGTCGACTGTAACAAAATGCGAGCGAGCGCTCTCGCACGAGAGACGAATCCCCCGCGGGGATTCGGGGCGTGTTGCTCGCGAGTTGACTGATCAGCGACGGAGCAGTGATCTGTGTGAATGGTTCCCAACCGAGCGACTAGAATGGGACCAATCGAAAGGAGCGCCACGTGTCTGATTCCATCTACGAGATCGAAGTCGAATCACTGGCAGGCGAAACTCACGAACTGTCCGAGCATCGCGACAAGGTGATGCTGATCGTCAACACCGCGAGCAAGTGCGGTTTCACGCCGCAGTACGAGGGGCTGCAGGATCTGTACGATGAATACCGCGATCGCGGGTTGGTCGTGCTCGGGTTTCCGTGCAATCAGTTCGGCCAGCAGGAACCCGGCGATGAAAGCGAGATCGGCGCATTTTGCCAGAAGAACTACGGCGTGAGCTTCCCGATGCACGCCAAAGTCGACGTGAATGGAAGCGCCACGCACCCGCTCTTCGTGCGGCTGAAGGAGGAGGCACCGGGCCTGCTCGGCAGTGGTCGAATCAAGTGGAACTTCACGAAGTTCCTGGTGAATCGCGAAGGGCACGTCGTCGAGCGATTCGGTTCGATCACCAAGCCCGGCCAGTTGGCTTCGAAGATCGAAGCGCTGCTCGAGTGATTCGGCTGCCTCCCTTTTTTCCTGGAAGCGGTCTCGATTCAGAAAGAAACCGGTCTGGAAATCGATCAACGACTGGATCTGAATGACCACACAGCAATCGAAGCAGCGCTCGTTCGGCGGGAATTCGACGGCGGACGAAGTGCTGGCCGGCGTCGACCTCAGCGGGAGAGTCGTCGTCGTGACTGGCGGCAATACCGGAATCGGCTTCGAGGCTGCGCGCGCACTCGCCGCACGAGGCGCGACCGTCGAACTCGCGTGCCGCAACGCAACGCGAGGTCGCCAGGCCGCCGACCGGATTCGCTCGGAACATCCCGATTCGGTCGTCCGCGTCGGGAATCTCGATCTCGGATCGCTGGCGAGTGTGCGGCGCTACTGCGAATCGTTTGCGCACGCCCAGTGTGACGTGCTGCTGTGCAACGCAGGGCTCGTCGTCAACCGCTACGAATCCACCGAAGATGGCTTCGAAAAGACACTGGGTGTTTCGCACCTGGGCCATTTCGAGCTCTTCCACGGGCTACTCGGCCACATGCTCGTAGCGGATCGATCGAGGCTGGTCGTGGTTTCGTCCGAATCACATCGCTCGCCCAAGAAGCTCGATTTCGAAAATCTCCCATTGCAGGCAAAGAGCTATGGAATGCTCAAGGCGTATGGCCAGGCC
>JAJDAM010000571.1 GCA_029261905.1 Deltaproteobacteria bacterium | reverse complement strand
TCCTGCCCGCGCAACGCGAGGCCGGTACCGGTATCGCAAGCCGAAAGAACGACGAGCCCCGCACCGCGCATGTCGAGGCCAGCGACCTCGTACGCGGTCAAGATGCCGCTGTCGGACTCGGCGTCTACACGGTCCGGTCGGTTGGCGCCCGCGAGCACGATCCCGCTCAGCAGCAGAGGGTTCGGTGAGATGGCCCTTTCACGCAGCCCCTCCTCGTCGTCGGCCTGGGCACCGCATCCCCCCGTACCGGCGAAATAGGCGTGCGTTGCGAAATGGATCAGCCACGGTTTGTTCTTCAGTTCCACTTCGAGTCGCTTCTTCGTGACTTCGGCGCCGGTGACGAGCCGCGAAGCCGGTAGCAACTCGGCGATGTCTTGCAGCTCGCGCTCGGTTGCAGGAAGCATCTCGAACGGTTGCAACTGGCACGGGCCGGCATCGGTCAGCACCACCGGGCCGCCACTTTCGCGGCCTCCGAAATCCGGTGCGCCGATCAGCAGAGATCGCTCCAATTCGGCCGAAATAGCCATCGGCTTCGATCCAATCGTGGCTTCCGCCAACTCGTAGGTCGAGGTCAGGTATCCGACAGTCACCCGCTCGAGCAGATAATGGTTCGTGTCTTGCGGGTCCGGCAGGACTTCGAGCGGGATGCCCCACAACGAACCGTCGGGGACCACATGCCAGCGGTCGACGCCCACCAGCAAAGGCGCCAGTGGGGCCAGCACCGCTTCGCCGAGTTCGAGTCGGGCGATCGGTTGATCGATCAGCTGGTCGCGCATCGCGCCGGCGAACTCCTCGGCCGCCCCCATGACCTTCGAGCCTTCGCCGAGTTCGACTCGAGTGACCTGGCAACCGTCGCCGCGCACCACCAGCGCCGTGTAGGCCGGGACGGTTTCCGTGGCGTTTCCCGGTACGGTGCGGTCGTAGGCGATGATCTTGATCAGTGCCGCGTCCGACGGGAGCCGCTCGCAGGCGCGATCGAGCACTTCGCGCGGGTCGAGGTTCGCATTCTCGTTGCCCTGGCTCTGGAGAACCTCGAGGCCTTCGATTGCCTGCGCGAGCGATTGAACACGCTCTGCTGTGTCAGGGCCGCGGCCGAGCACGGCGGCCACATAGCGTTTTCTCAATTCCGCAAGCTCGGTCGCGAATTTCACATCGCCCCGTTCGGCGGCACGCCGCGCGGCGATGCTTCGCAAGACCGAATCGCGGTGCGGTAGCAGCGCGATGAACAGGTCTTTCGCGTCGACGTCGTGCACACTCAGCAGCGCGCCGATGACCTTTTGGCTGTCCTGGGACAGCAGCGCCCGTTGGCGGTCGGAGATCGCACCGAAGGTCCGTTGCGTAAAGGTGACGATCGAACGCGCTGCCGCGACGGCAGACGACAACGCCGTCTTCTGGTCGCCCATCGCAAGCGCCGTAATCGCGCGCGTCGTACGGGCGCGCGCGACCAACGGGTGCTCCGGCCCCAGCGCCGCCAGCAGCACCTCGATCGCGCTATCGATTTCGGCTGCGGCCTTGGCCAACTGGCCCTGCTGGGCGAGAAGTCGACCGCGCGCCAGGCGGGTCGGAGCCAGGTCGGGGTGGCTGGCACCGAGAACCCGGATCTGGGCCGTGAGCACGTCGTTCAGGAGTTCTTCTGCCCGGTCAGCGTTGCCGAGTTCGAACTCCATCACCGCCAGATTTCGCACCACCGCAGCGACGATCGGGTGGTCGTCTCCCAGCGCCTTTTGCAGATCTGCGACGGCGGCCGCGTACTCGTCGGCAGCCTGTCGGTTCTTCTGCGCACCCCATTTTGCCAGCGCGAGATTCGTGCGAACCCGAATCGTGTCGACACTCAGCTCACCCTGGGTCTCGGTGAGGCTGTCGAGCGCCGCCATGAACGCGCCGTTGGCGTTGTTCCAATCGCCGATGTCGCCCAACAGAACACCGATCGAATTCTGCGTGCGGGCGGTTTCGGCGTGGGCGGGACCCAAGGTTTCGCTGCGCAGCTTCAACGTCTCGCGGTAGGCGGCCGTCGCGGCGGGGAAGTCGCCCGCCAGTCGAAATGCATCGGCTTGCAGTTGCAGCACGGCCGCGGTCGACGGGTGCATGGTTCCGTAGATCTGGCGGTGACCGGCGAGGGCCCGGTCGAGGTGTTCCATGGCTTCGCGCGGCGACCCGAGCAGCAGCGACGTATAGCCTCTCACCTCGTCGAGTTCTGCCTGCTCGACGGGTTCGAGCTTGATGTCCTTCAGACGGTTGAGTTGGCCCTGGGCCCGCTCGAGGTCGCCCGCCTGAGCGTAGAGGCGCGCGTAGTCGATCCGGTACTGCGTCGCCCCGATCTTCGCGGCGAGTTTCTCGGCGGCCATGGCTTCGTGGATCGCGAGGTCGCTCTTGCCGAGCTGGAGCAGGACCTTGGCGAGCAGATCGTGAATCTTGATTTGCTCGGCGGGTGGGGCATTGGGTTCGATGCTTTCCTTGGCAAGCTGAGCGGCTTCGGACGCCTCGCGGTACAGCGCCCGCTCGTAGAGCTTGAAGCCGACTTCGAGATGTTGTTTGTAGGTGATGGGATCGAGGTTGCTTCCGAGTTCTTTCTCGGGAGGTGCCTTTTGACATGCGCGCAATTTCTTGAACGCGCGCGAGAGCTGGGGGTCGATGGACTTGTCGCTCGACTTGCCGTCTTTCGGAGGTGTTCCACCGGCGTACAGGCGAATCAGCTCGGTCGCATCGTGACCGGAGCCGTATTCCTGACTCACGCCGGTCCGCAGTTCCGCCAGGACCGGTTGAGCGTCCTCGCCGCTCTTGCACAGCGATGCGGCGCGCTTGGTAAGGGCCACCAACTCTGCAGTGTCGGCTGACGCAGAACGAGGTCCCAGCTGCATCGCGATTGCGAGCATCGCAGCCATCGCGATCCCGACTCGCGCGGGTCGCGACGCCTTGCGCCTGTCATGGTTTCGGTTGATGGTTGTGTCCGACAACACGCCGCGACCTCGTCGCCCTGTTCAGCGAGCTGTCTAGTAGTTGGCCTAACGGGCTCCGAGGTTGATCAGCTCGACTCGGCGGTTTCGCTGACGGCCGTCGTCGGTCTCGTTGCTAGCGACCGGATCCGACTCGCCGCGCCCGACCGGTCCCAGCCGCTCCTGCGGAACCCCGTTTGCGGTCAAGAAACCCGTGACCGCCGCCGCACGGCGTGTCGAGAGGCCGAGGTTGTAGGGGTCGCTGCCGATGCTGTCGGTGTGGCCCTCGACCGAGAATCGGAAGCTGCTCAACTCTTCGGAAGAAAGAGCGCCGCTGACTTTCTCGAGTAGCGCGACGGCTTCGGGCCGCAGTTGGGTCGAATTGAATTCGAAATAGACCGGGAGCCGCACTGTGGGAGGCGCTCCGGCTTCGATACGCGTACCACGCGAAACTGCGAGGGCGTCGATGATGTCTCGGGTCTCGATGGCATCGGCATCGGCCGTCGTCAAATCCGTCACGCCGGCTTCCGGTCGGGTGTCCTGCGCACGTCCTTCGCTGGCGAGGCCGGCCGCGAACGCCATGCTGGCGACCATTGCGAGCAGCCAGTAGCCGCGCCAGTTTCCGAAACCAGTAGAAGACTGTAATCGCATGAAGGGAGCCTCCGTTGGGTAGTGTCGATTGGGCAGTGTCGATTGGGCAGTGTCGATTGGGAAGTGTCGAAAAGGCAGTGCCCACCGGGCAATGCCGACGTGTGGTGTCGAATGATATCCCAGGGTTGGCGATCTAGCCGAGTTCGGGTAACGAGGAAAACAGCTCCAGCGCTTCGGGATTCGCGAGCGCTTCGCGGTTCGTGACGGGCCGGCCATGGACGATGTCGCGGACCGCGAGTTCGACGATTTTTCCACTTCGTGTTCTCGGGATATCGGTGACCGCGACGACGACTTCCGGAACGTGTCGAGGGCTCGCATGCGCTCGAATTTGAGCACGGATCCGGTTCGTCAGCGGCGCGTCCAACGTCACTCCATCTCGCAACCGAACGAACAGCACGATTCGAACGTCGGATTTCCATTCCTGACCGATCACGAGGCTTTCGAGCACTTCGTCGATCTGTTCGACCTGGCGGTAGATTTCCGCGGTCCCGATCCTGACTCCCCCGGGGTTGAGGACCGCGTCCGAGCGGCCATAGATGATGATGCCATCGTGCTCGGTGATTTCAGCAAAATCTCCCTGGCACCAGACACCGGGAAATCGCTCGTAGTAGGCGGCCCGATACCGGACGCCTCCAGGATCGTTCCAAAAGCCAACCGGCATCGACGGAATCGGCGCGCGGCACACCAATTCGCCCTTGCGTCCTCGCACGGGTGAACCCGTCTCGTCGTATACCGCGACATCGACACCGAGGCACGGCGTCTGAATCTCTCCGCGATAGACGGGGCCGATCGGATTGCCGCCGACGAAACACGAAACAATGTCGGTACCGCCCGAAATCGACGACAAACAGACATCGGGCTTGATGTGTTGGTACACGTAGTCGTAGCTCTCTGCGACGAGCGGTGAGCCGGTAGACAAGATCGTGTCGAGGGATGCCAGATCATGGGTCCGAACCGGCGCGAGGCGCGCCTTGGCAATCGAATCGATGAACTTCGCCGATGTGCCGAACACGCGAACCTGCTCGCGTTGCGCGAAATCGAACAGCACGTTGCCGTCGGGATGAAACGGCGAGCCATCGAAGAGCAGCAAGGTCGCTTCGGAGCCGAGGCCGGAGACCAACCAGTTCCACATCATCCAGCCGCAGGTCGTGAAGTAGAACATGCGGTCGCCGGGTCGGATGTCGACGTGGAGCTGATGCTCCTTCAGGTGTTGGAGCAACGTGCCTCCAGCGCCATGAACGATGCACTTCGGTGCGCCTGTCGTCCCGGACGAGTATAGAATGAACAGTGGCTGGTCGAACGGAAATGCATCGAAGGAAGACTCGACCGAAGCCCCGGCCAAAACCGTGTCGCTACCGGGGTCGAGCGCTTCGAAGTAATCGATGCAGCCGGCCGTGGCGGCGATCGGGCCGCGAGCGTGGTCGCGACCGTGGTACGGGACCGTCACGGTGTGGCGAATCGACGGGATCTGCGATCGAATCTGTGAGGTTCGTTCGCTCGTGTCATGCCACTTTCCGGCGTAGTAGTAGCCGTCGCAGATGAACAGTATGGCCGGTTCGATCTGGCCGAAGCGGTCGAGCACGCCGCGCACGCCGAAATCAGGTGAACACGACGACCAGATCGCTCCGAGGCTGGCGGTGGCCAGCATCGCGACGACCGCTTCGGGCACGTTCGGCAAATAGGCGGCGACGCGGTCGCCCGGACGCAAGCCCAGGTCGCACAGTTTGTTGCGCATCGCCAGCACGTCGCGGTAGAGCTCGGCATGCGTGAGCGTCCGGGACACCTGGTCTTCGCCCTGGAAGATCAACGCGGGTGATTCGTCCCGTCGGCGGAGCAGGTTTTCGGCGAAATTCAGCCGCGCGTCGGGAAACCACTGCGCGCCGGGCATCTGATTGCCGTCGCGCAACACGACCTCTCCTCGGGTCGTCGCGCGGACTCCAGTGAACGACCAGAGGGTCGTCCAGAACCGCTCCGGCTCGGCGATCGACCATCGATGCAGATGCGCGAAATCGGAGATGGGGGTGTCCCATTCCCGCTCGACGGCCCGCATGAAGTGCGTCGCATTCGCGGCTTCGATTCGCTCCGGTGCTGGCGTCCAGATCGGGGGCTCGGATGTCGCCAAGAGTCACTCCTGCGTGATGGGTTTCCTGCCGTGCCGGGAGTCGTTTGCGAGCAGAGCGTTCGGGGTGGCGTCGAGGGCAAGGTAGCGCTGGATCGGATGCGGATGCGGCCCCGGCCGGCGAGGAGAGTACGGCAAGGAGACGGCGCTGCGGGTTGCGCCCGGGCAGGTCACTGCTCACACTCCCGGCGTCGCGGCTCCAAGGGCAACGTCGACAAATGCACGCGACGAAATCGGGAGGGAATTGATGGGATATGCGATCGCTGCCTATGTGGTTGTGGTCGGAACGCTGCTCGTTTACGGGCTTCGCGTCCACCAGCAACGCCGCGCGCTGATTCGCCGGGCCGAAGCGGCCGCGGCCGTACCCCACTCAGCGGCCCCAGCTGCGATGACCTCGCCTCCTTTGCCGCCTCGTTCCCCATCCAGCTAGCCACGCCGCATGACCCAACGAGTCGGCGCGCCTTCTTGATCGAAAACGGGATCGGATATCGGATTGGATTTTAGCCTGGCTAGACCGCGAGAACGCTTCGAGCAGTGCGTCGAATTGCCGGATGCGCAGATCGACCTGTGCGAGGCCGCGTTGTGGGTCGCGGCGGAGGAATACCCCGATCTCGACGTGTCGGCCTATCTCGATCACCTCGATGGCCTCGCCGAGTCGGTCCAGGACCGATTGGCCCCGGACCCGTCGCCGGCCGTGCGCGTGGCGGAACTGAATCGGCTTCTGTTCGACGAGCAGGCGTTCACCGGAAACCGCAGCGACTACTACGACCCGCGCAACAGTTATCTGAACGAAGTCATCGACCGCCGCACCGGGATTCCGATCACGCTCTCACTGCTGTATATCGGGGTGGCCGAACGGCTCGGTTTGCACGTCGCGGGCGTGAGTTTCCCGGGCCATTTCCTCACGCGAGTGGAAACGCCGGAAACCCTCATCATCGATCCATTCATCGGCGCCGTGATCGATGCCAGCGACTGCCAGCGAAGGCTCGAAGCCGCAGGCGGTCGCGCACAGGTCCTCCGACCGGAAATTCACCTGAGGGCGGCGCGTCCCCGAGAAATACTGGTGCGATTGCTGTCGAATCTCAAACAGGTTTTTCTGTCGAACTCGGATCTGGAGCGATCGGTCGCGTGCATGGATCGCATCTTGATCGCAAAGCCGGATTCCCACCACGAACTGCGCGATCGCGGTCTGGTCTTCGAGCAGCTCGGCTACTTCGCTGCTGCGGCAGCCGATCTCGAGCATTTCTTGGAGGTCGCGCCGGACGACGAGTCGGCGACCGCGGTCGAAGGGCGGCTCAAGGTCGTGCGCGCTCAGGTGCGAATCCACTGAGCCCCCGACGAACTGCGTCTCCGAACGGGTTCGATACCGAAACCGAACGATCCGGATCGGGAACGGCTAGCCTGCTAGAGGTTGTCTTGATTCTCCTGATCGTCTGGGCCACC
>JAJDAM010000570.1 GCA_029261905.1 Deltaproteobacteria bacterium | reverse complement strand
TGCGCGAGGGATTGATCGACGATCCACCGGCGATCCCGAAGGGGTCTCGCGGCGCGAATGAGACAGGCTACATCCGCGATGATTTTCGGCCGGAACTCGACGCATTGCGCGGCGGCGTCGGCAAGGGTCGCGATTGGATTGCGGGCTTCGAGGCCCGCGAACGCGAGCGCACCGGAATCCCGACGTTGAAAATCCGTTTCCATCCGGTACACGGCTACGGGATCGAGATCACCAAGACACACCTCGGCCGCGTACCGGAGGACTACGAACGCAAGCAGACGCTGGCGAACGCCGAGCGCTTCACGACCGAAGAGCTTCGTGGCGTAGAGCAGGGTGTAAAGGGAGGAACCGAGCAGGCAGCCTCTCTCGAGCGCGAGATTTTCGAGGAGCTGCGGCAGGCCGTGGTCTCTCGCGCGACTGCGATCCGCGAGGCGGCGGGTGTGGTCGCCACCCTGGATGCGGTCGCTGCACTGGCGGAGGTGGGTCGGCGCGACAACTGGGTGCGCCCGATCGTCGACGACGGAGTCATGTTGGAAATCCGCGGTGGGAGGCATCCCGTCGTCGAACCCCTGCTGACCCAGAGCGGCGGTGAGTTCGTTCCCAACGATGCAGATCTCGATTCGTCTGCCAATCAGATCCTGGTTCTGACCGGCCCCAACATGTCGGGCAAGAGTACTTACCTTCGACAGGTCGCATTGACTGTGCTGCTGGCGCAGATGGGGAGCTTCGTGCCAGCGGAGAGTGCCCGGGTGGGGATCGTCGACCGCGTCTTCACGCGCGTCGGTGCAAGCGATCGACTCGCGCGCGGCGAATCGACCTTCATGGTGGAGATGCGGGAGACCGCCGAGATTCTCGCGAACGCTACACGGCGCAGTCTCGTGATCCTCGACGAGATCGGGCGCGGGACCAGTACGTTCGATGGTCTGTCGATCGCCTGGGCGGTCGCCGAGTATCTGCACGATGCCCCGGGTCTCGGCGCGCGCACCCTGTTCGCCACCCACTACCACGAACTCGCGGATCTGGCGCGAACGAAGGCTCGCGTCGCCAATGCGCATTTCGAAGCCAAGGAATGGGGCGACGAAGTGATCTTCATGCGCCGGCTCAAGGCCGGAGCGGCGAACCGCTCGTACGGGATTCAGGTCGCGCGGCTTGCAGGCTTACCGCAATCCGTAATCGAACGCGCGAGAGAGATCCTTGCGAACCTCGAGAGCGGAGAACTCGACGATCGCGGGCGGCCGCGGATTGCCGGAGCGTCCGATGGTGACGATTCGCAGGGGGATCAACTGGGGCTCTTCGCCGGAGCGGGCGCTGTCGTCGGTCTGGCGCGCGCGCAACCGTCCGATGGCGCAGACACCGAAGCGAGCCTCTCGCCCATCGAGCGCGAAATATTGACGCGACTGGCTGAAATCGACCCGAATCAGACCACGCCGATCGAGGCCTTGCAGCTGCTATGCGAGCTGGATGCGCGCATGCGCGAAGCGCGCGAGTCCGAGACATGAGGGTTCCGAAGATCCAGATCGCCGGCCTGTTGCTGCTGGTGTCGGTGCTTCTCGGATTGACACGTCCCTCGGGCCTGTCGGATGTGATCGCCGTCCGCCACTGGTCCTATGGCGACTACACCCGCGTCGTCGTCGAACTGGCGCGCCCTGTTTCGACGAAGGTCGTTCATCTGGCCGAGAATCCGGCGGCCGACAAGAGCGAGCGGCTGTATCTCGATCTCGAGGGGTTCTGGGTCGGCCGCGACTACGAACAAGCCATCGTCGTGGGGGATGGATTGCTGCGCGCGGTTCGGTTGGGGCAGAACACCCGAACCAAGACGCGCGTCGTGATCGACGTCGAGAAATACGAGCGACATCGTTTGATGTTCCTGACTCACCCGGACCGCGTCGTCATCGATGTGTTTGGTGACTCGAAGCGCGAGCGGTCGCCGCGTTTGATGCAGGGCAAGATCCGAACGGTGATCGTAGACCCGGGCCATGGTGGGACCGATCCGGGTGCGATCGGGATCGGCGGTCTGCGCGAGAAGGACGTCACGTTGCGGCTCGCACGCGTGCTTTCCAAGCGCCTCACGGAGAAGGGGTTCGAGGTCGTGTTGACGCGAACGACCGACAAAGCGGTCAGCCTCGAGGAGCGCACGGCGATCGCCGAAGCGAATCGCGGCGATGTCTTCATTTCGCTGCACGCCAATGCAGCGCCGCGCCGATCGGTAAACGGAATCGAGACCTACTATCCGGACAAGAACCACGAACGCCACAGTCTTCGGGTCGCGATGCGCGAAAACGGCGTCACGCGCGAGCAGCTCGACGATCTGCAGCGAACGCTGGCCAAACTGCGCATCGCCGAGATGTCTCCTCAGTCGGCGAAACTCGCGACGTTGGTGCAGGCGCAGCTGGTCACCGAGCTGCCCTCCCGCTACGGAAAGATCCAGGATCTCGGGGCGAAGAAGGGTCCATTCTACGTGTTGTTTCTGTCGAACATGCCGGCGATCCTGGTCGAAGCGGGCTTCTTGACGAACCGGATGGAAGCGAAGCGGCTGAGGAACCCCGAATATCTCGAGTCGGTCGCCTCGCAGATCACGGTCGGGTTGGAGCGCTATCGTCAAGCCGGAAACGAAATCGCACGACGGTCTCCTTGATGCGCACAGCCCCTGTCATCGACAACTATTTCGCGGATGCAGCCACCGACGATTCGGATGTGGTTGCGGTCACGCGCGAATTCCTGGGCGCAACGCGGGAGTTCCTGACGGACCTGCATCGGTCGGGTGAGCTGGGTCATCGCGTCAACGAGGCCCATTCGAACATGATGGACCGTCTGGTGCGGCGGCTGTTCCAGCTCGCAGAGGCGGACTATTTCGCTGGCGGCGTCGACGAGCAGGCGGTCGTCACCGTAGTGGCGGTCGGTGGCTATGGCCGGCGCGAGATGAACATGCACTCGGATGTGGACTTGCTGTTCATCTACGAGCCGCCTCTGTCGGCGCACGTGGAGGCGATTGCCAAACGTGTGCAGTACTGGCTGTGGGACGCGTCGCTGCAGATCGGGTGCGCGACGCGAACGGTGACCGAGACGATCGAGCTGGCCCGGGAAGACGTGAGTGTTCGAACGGCGATTCTCGGACCCCGCCATCTGGCTGGCAGCGGCGTGTTGTTTCACAAGATGGTCCGGCGGGTTCGGGGGGAGCTGTTTGCTGATCCCATCGAGTTCGTCGCGGATCAGCTCGAATCACTCCGGATGCGCCACAAGCGCCACGGTGATTCGCTGTATTTGTTGCAGCCCAACATCAAGGAGGGCGCCGGCGGGCTGCGCGACTATCACGCCGCGTACTGGGCGGTTCAGGCGATGCAGCCCGGGGGCGGGCGCATCGACGACTTCCTGCACGTAGGCCTGCTGACGGAAGAGGAATCGCGCGGATACCTCACGGCACTCGATTTCCTGTGGCGGGTGCGAAACGAGGCGCATCTGTGTTCGGGCCGAAAAACCGATGAACTCGGCTTCGATCTTCAAGAACAGATCGCCGCGGCGTTGGGCTATGCGAGTGCCGAAGGCGATGATGACAGCCCTGCGCCCCAGCTCCCGGTGGAGCTGTTCATGGGCGACTACTACCGCTATGCGCGCATCGTGCACAACTATTCGCTGCTGGCGATCGAGCAGTGTTGTGCGCGCCTTCGCGGGGAATCGGTACGCGCTGACCGCGTCCGCGACACGAAGGAGGTCGAGCAAGGGTTTCGCGTGGTCGAAGGCCAGCTCGAAATTCCGCATGGCCGGTTGCTGGCGGAGAAGC
>JAJDAM010000569.1 GCA_029261905.1 Deltaproteobacteria bacterium | reverse complement strand
GGTCTGAGACCGCCGGTTCGACCCCCGAACGCCCCGCTATCGCCGCGCGGCCTTACGGCGCACGGTCTTCTTCTTGGCCACCTTTCGGCGTGCCGGCTTCTTGCGTGCTGTCTTCTTTGCCGTCTTCTTTCTCGCCGTCTTCTTCGCGGCGGCTTTGCGACGGGCCGGCTTCTTCTTGGCGGTCTTCTTGCTCGTCGTCTTCTTCGCAGTCTTGCGTCGAGCCGGTTTCTTGCGTGCGGTCTTCCGAGTCGACTTCTTCGCGACCGATCGCTTCATCTTGACTTTGGAAACGTTGCCCTGCTTGTCGATGAAGTACAGAAAGCCATCTTCTCGATCGATTCCGACCTTGACGACCTTCTCTCGGCCCTTCGGCCCCTTGCCACCACCCCGAGCCATTTTTGCGCGACTCACGTCACCCTTTTTGTCGAGGTAGTAGAGCCAACCCTTCTCTCGTTTGATTGCGGTCTTCGCTACGACTGTGGCCATCGGCCATCTCCTTCCTATTGAGTTTTACGTTTCGTCCCGCGCCAGGAGGGGGGAGCGCGGGTGCTCGTTTACTGCAGCTCGCTTTCCAAGTCATTCCAAGTCATTCGATCGATTCCAAAACGGCAACCGTTCGAATGCAGCAACCGCGGTGAGCCAGATCCTGTGTCAGCGACACAGCGCACAGCAATTCGACGTGGACAGCTCGCTACATGCCACTTGCCACTTGCCACTTGCCACTTGCCACTTGCCACGACTTGCTACTTCAACTCGCAAACGGAGGAAGCGCATAACAACGGGCCGTAAGGGGGGATCGGCCCTGCACCGACGGAAGCATGATGGGCACAATCGGGTGTGTCAATGCCCCGACAGGCGCTTTTGACGCCAAGTACGGCATTTTACCGTCGGTAGGGACCGATTGATCCTGTCTTTGCGCTACCGGCAGGCCGCTCAGCTCCGACGGAGCAGCGCCTCCACACCATCGAGGATCTCCACTTCGAGGCATCGGTTTTCGAGCGAGTTGATTTCTTGGACGCCGGTCGGACTGGTCACGTTGACTTCAGTCAGGTAGCCGCCGATCACATCGATACCGACGAAGAACAGTCCGTCGCGTCGGAGCGCGGGTGCCAGCGCTTTGATGATCGCCCGATCACTCGAATCGAGGTTGGATTGATGGGGACGCCCCCCAACGTGAAGATTGGAGCGAATTTCGGAGTCGGAAGGGACCCGAAGTACCGCGCCGATCGGCTCACCGTCGACGAGCAGAATGCGTTTGTCGCCGGTGCGAACCTCTTCGATGAAGCGCTGCGCCATGATCGGACGGGTCTCGTAGCGAGTCGACTGCTCCAAGATCGACTGCAGGTTCCGATCCCCGCGCTGGAGAAAGAAGATCCCCTCCCCGCCTTTTCCGTCGAGCGGCTTGATGACCATCTCTCCACCGAGGTGGTCGAGGAAGTCGAGCAGTTCATCGATCCGCCGGCTCACCAGCGTTTCCGCCATCAGCTCCGAGAAATTGAGCGTGTAGAGCTTCTCATTGGCTGCCAGAATGCTCTGTGGCCGGTTCAGCACCTGCGCTCGGCTGCACAATGCCAGAATCTGGGTGGCCACGACGTAGGCCGCGTCGACCGGCGGGTCCACCCGTTGGAGCACGACATCGGCTTCCACGTCGAGGGAGATGCTCTGCAAGTCCGCGAAATCAACGTGATTTCCAGCCTCGCGGCGCAACGTGACCTCTCGACATCGCGCGGTCGGACCGTTCGCGCCCACTCCGAGATCGGCGGGATCGACATACAGCACACGATGGCCGCGACGTTGCGCCTCCAGCATGAGGACGAATGTCGTGTCGGCGTCGATATTGACCCGTTCCAACGGGTCCATTACGAACGCGAATGTCAGCCCCGAAGCTGTCGTCATACAAGTCCTCCTGTGTGCCGAAGCGGTAGCGCAGTGAGCGAGCCCTCGGCTACGGTCGGGTAACCCCTGGAGATTTGATGGCTTTTCCCCGTTCACGGGTCGTTCGGACGCTGATATGGCTGGTCGCATTGATGGCGGTGGCGAGCCTCGCCGCTGGGGTCATGTTCTATCTGACCTTCTTCCAGGACCTTCCGGACCTACGCGGTGTCCAGGACTACCGACCGGCGATCTCGAGCCGCGTGCTCGATCGCGATGGCGTTCAGATCGCGACGTATTTCGAAGAGCGTCGCCGGATCACGCCGTTCGAAGAGATCCCCGAGCATGTGGTGATGGCCTTCGTGGCCGGTGAAGACAGCACGTTTTTCGAGCATTCCGGAATCGACTACACGTCCATCATTCGCGCCGCCTGGGTGAATCTGCTCGCGGGAGGAGAAATCAAGCAGGGCGCCTCCACCATCACACAGCAGATGGTCAAAGGCCTGCTGCTCACGCCCGAACGGAAGTTCCGGCGCAAGATCCGCGAGATGATTCTGGCGCGGCGCATCGAGCAGCGCTTTTCGAAACAGGAGATCCTGTACCTCTATCTGAATCAGATCTACTTCGGCCACGGCGCCTATGGGATCGGCGAGGCGGCCGAGACCTATTTCGGAAAGCCCGTCGGGGAACTGTCGATCTCCGAAGGTGCGATGCTCGCTGGCTTGCCGAAAGCTCCGACCCGCTATTCGCCGTTCCGCAACCCGGACATGTCCGAGGAGCGACGGCAATATGTGCTCGGGCGAATGCACGAGGAAGGCGTCATCGACGACGCCGCCTATCGGGAAGCACTCGCGAATCCGCCCCCTCTGACCACCGCGGACGTCACGCGCGACGACCCCAAGGCGCTCTATTTCACCGAGGAAGTGAGGCGATACCTGTTCGACGCGTTGGGCGGCGATCAAGTACTTCGCGGTGGTCTGACGGTCGAAACGACGCTCTCCGTCGAGCTGCAACACGCTGCGGTCGATGCGGTCCGCAGCGGCCTGGAGGATCTCGATCGACGCCAGGGATACCGAGGTCCGATCCGCCAGGTTGCCGCCGAAGCCATTGCCGATGAGGTGAAACGCGTCGCCGGCGAAAACGATCTGGCCGAATCGACGGACGCGGGCGGCTCCGAAGCACGAGACGAGGCACGGGCTCGGCTCGCGGAACCGGGTGGGTTGCTGGTGGGGGTCGTGACCGAGGTCAACACCAAGGCGAATACCGCTCGGATCGCGTTTGCACCGGGTGTCGACGCGATCGTGTATCACGAAGACGTCAATTGGGCGCGCGAGGCGAACCCGAAGCAGTCGCCCTATCGAATTCGAGAGATCGCGACCGCATTGACCGTCGGCGATGTTGCGCGCTTTGCGTCTGCGGCTGACCTGGGTTCTGACGAAACCGCTTCCCCCAAACCGCTTCGCGTGAAGTTGTACCAGAAACCGGCCGTGCAGGGCGCGCTGCTGTCGATCGACGTCCACACCGACGAAGTGATGGCACTCGTCGGCGGCTACGACTTCGCAGAGAGCCAATTCAACCGGGTCACACAGGCTCACCGCCAACCGGGTTCGGCCTTCAAGCCGATCATCTACGCCGCGGCGCTCGCGCCCCGCGATGACCCGGACAAGACCGTCTATACCCCCGCAACGATCGTCTACGACCGACCCATCGTGTACACCGACAAGGAATCGGGGTTCGTCTGGCGACCGCGAAACTACAAGCGGAGTTTCTACGGTCCCATCACGTTGCGCGAGGCGCTCGCTCGGTCGGTCAATAATGCGACCGTGCATCTGTTCCGCGACATCGGGATGGATTTCGTGATCGACTATGCACAGCGGCTCGGCATCGAGTCCCCATTGAATCGCGATCTGTCGCTTGCGTTGGGATCGAGTGACGTGACACTGCTCGAGATGACTCGCGCCTACGGAGTCTTCGCCGCCGCGGGCCACAAGCCGAACCCGAAGCTCATCCGCCGGGTGACCGACCGCGATGGCAATGTACTGCTCGAAAACGTGCCGCTCGGATCCGTCCCAACGCCGCCGAGCGTCTCTGCCGGCAAGCCAGCCAGCGTCGCAGCGATTCCCGATCAGCTTGCCCCCGATGGTGAACCTGCTCTCGACGCCGACCAGGTCATCACAGCCGAAGAAGCCTATCTCGCTACCGCGCTCTTGCGCGCTGTAGTCGAGGACGAGCACGGCACCGGTTGGCGGCTGCGCGATCTCCATCGGCCGCTCGCGGGCAAGACGGGTACGACCAACGATCAGGGCGATGCGTGGTTCATCGGTTTTTCGCCCGACATCGCGACGGGTGTCTGGGTCGGTCACGATGAAAGCCAGTTTCTGGGTTACGGCGAGACGGGTTCGCGCGCTGCAGCGCCGATTTGGGTCGACTACATGAAGGTTGCGCTCGCGCAACGCCCCGTGCGCGACTTTCCGATACCGGATTCCATCATATTCGCACGCATCGATCGAAAGACGGGCCTGCTAGCAGATGCCGACTCTGCAAATTCCGTCTTCGAGGCGTTCCTCGAAGGAACGGCCCCTACCGAAACCGTGAGCTCGAAACGCACCACGTCCGAAAGCCGAAGGCAGCTGCGGCTGGACTCCTTCTAACCTTGCTGGCAAACTGCCCGGCGGATGGGGAATCCGGACCAGTCGAATAGCGCCGTGAATCACCCGGCAACCAGCAGTTCGCCCGGCGGACCGCTTCGTCGAAGTTCGGGATCGACGTCGAACAGTGATCCGTTCACTCTCGATCTCCAGACGCTGTTGGCGCATTCGGTGGTACGGATCGGCGAAGTCACCCAGATGCCGATGACGGTCGCGTGGGCACTGCGGCCAGACGGGACGCCGTACGTGGCCGCCGCTTCCTTCGAGGGCGAGTCGCCGAGCACTCCCACAGCTGCTGATTTCGCCTTGGTGTCGACACTCGATACTGTCATCCGGTTGGACTCTTCCCCCGCACTCATCGAAACCGCCAAACGGCACCGGCTGTCGGCCGCTGCCGTCGTGCATGGGCCAGAGCACACGCCGCTGGCCATCCTCGGAATCGGCTCGGAACCCGCGCGGCCACGCGTGCTCGCCGCGCTCGACACCGCCGCGCGTCGACTCGAAGTTCCGCTCGCTGCCGCAATGGCGGCCGGGCGATTCCGGGCCCTCGATCGCGATGTGCAGCGGCTCGATCGGCTCGCCGCGCTCGGCACATTGACCGCC
>JAJDAM010000568.1 GCA_029261905.1 Deltaproteobacteria bacterium | reverse complement strand
GGCCTCCAACGTATCGACGAGCCCATCCCAGCGTGCAGTCGCCAGGACCGGTGCGTGACGCAATTCGAGGCAGCCCTGTCCCACGGCCAACAGCGAGCCGGCGAGATTTCCGCTGTCGACTGTCGAGACGTAGCGCGGCTGCAGCGGTTCGAGGGTGCGGGTGTCGTACCAGTTGAGCAGGTGCCCCCGGTACAGCTCGAGACGGTTGATGGACTCGAAACTGTTGCGAAGTCGTCCGACCAGTGCACTCGCCCCGATGTAGCCAAAATCGCTGGCCGCCATCGTCGAGAGCAACATCATTCCGATGTTCGTGGGAGATGTGCGGTGGGCGATCTCGCCAAGCGGTTCTTCCTGGTAGTTGTCGGGCGGAAGCCAGTGATCATCGGGACCCGCGAAGGTTTCGAAGAACAACCAGGTCCGCCGGGCGATCATCCGAAGAAAGCGAATCTGCGGCTCATCCAGATGTTCCGAACGAGTGTCCGGGGCGCGACTGATCCGATACGCAATCTCGGGCGCAAGCAACCAGGCGGCGAGGAACGGTGCGGCGACCAGCAATGCCATCGGACGGATCGACGCGAGGATTGTCGCAAACAGGATGGAAGCGATCGGCGATGCGGCCATCGCCCACCAGTAGTCTCGGCGACCTGGCGAGCCGAGCCGGGTCGCCGAGTGCGCCGCGGATGTCCAGCGCAACAACCTGCGACGGGTGATGTACATCCGGACCAGGCTGCAGCGCACGGCGTCGAGACTGATGACCGCCTCGGCTGGCAGAAAAGCAATCAGAAGGACCCAACGACCGGCACTCTCCGAGAGCCCGGAGATGACACGTCGCACCGCGACTTTGATGGTCGTGCGCCGACGTTCATGCAACAGCCTGCTCATGAAGTCGGTCACCAGATGGCCGGCCGGGACGATCGACACCGCGATCGACCAGAACAGCGGATGCCCGGGCAGCCACACCCAACCGGCCAACAGCATCGACAACAGTACCGGCGCCATCAGACTGCGGCGGAGATTGTCGAAGATCATCCAGCGCTCGAATGCTGACAACACCGACGTTGTCCGCTCTCGACGGCTGTTGGGTACCCGCCCGCGCAACCACGGCAGCAGCTGCCAGTCTCCGCGCGTCCAGCGGTGCAGCCTGCGCAACCACGGCAGATAGCTCGGCGGGTAGTCCTCGTAGAGAACGATGTCGGACGCCAGTGCAACCCGAGCGTGTAGCCCCTCGAATAGATCGTGGCTCAGCAGCGCGTTTTCAGGGACCCGATCGCGCAGGCTGCGTCGGAATGCCTCGACATCGTAGATCCCCTTCCCGATGTAGATTCCCCATCCCATCAGATCCTGATAAGCGTCCGACACCGCGCGGCTGTAGATGTCGATCGAGGTGTCACCGCTGAACAGGCGGGAAAATATCGATGGACGTCCACTCTGCGGTGCAATCGCGACTCTCGGTTGAATGATCGAGTAGCCTCGAACGACCCGCCCGCTGTTCGCATCGAACTGCGGGCGGTTGAGTGGGTGCGCCAGCGTGCCGACGAGCCGCGCAGCGACCCCATGCGGTAGCTGGGTGTCGGTGTCGAGGGTGATCACGAAACGCGTGTCGCGGAGATTTTCGGTTGGCCCCTCACAGACCGCGAAATCCGCGATGTGCTCGCCCGCCAACATGTGGTTGAATTGCTCCAGCTTGCCGCGCTTTCGTTCCCATCCCATCCAGCAGCCTTCAGCCGGGTTGCGGCGCCGCGTGCGATGCAGCAGGTAAAACGGTGCCGTGTCGGGATCAACTCCGTACCGTCGATTGAGGCGACGGATCCCAGCGGTGACCCGCTCCACGAGGGCGTCGTCGTCTTCGGTGTGTTGGGTTGCGGCGTCGCTGAAATCGCTGAGCAGTACGAAGCGCAGCGCCGGATCCGGATTGCGCAGATAGTGGCATTCGATCTGTTCGACCAGGTGGTCGACGTCCGCCGCACCTCCCAGCAGAGTCGGGATCACAACAGCCGTTGGGCAGTCAGGGTCGATGCCATCGGAGAAATCGAGTTTCGGCAGGACGCGGGGTGGAAACACCAGAGCGATCCACCATTGCACGATCGTAGTGGCGAGCATCGAAGCCGGTATCAGCGCCAGCATCAGGGCAGCGACCCAGCCAAACAGGCTCGCGTCCACGATGTGCAGGTACGCGGCGAGCGGCACCAGCGCTCCCACGGTCGTCCATGTCAACGCGAGCCCATACGAGCTGCGAGCGTGTCTGGTAATCACGCGGAGCATGGGTTCGACCGCGCGGCGTCGGTAGCCGACCGAGTCCTCGAAGGCGTCGCGGTCTTCCCCCACCAGCCATCGCCCGACGTGCGCGGTGTCGGTCACCGTGGGGTCGAGCGCGACTTGCCGCGCGCATCCGACGGCGCGTTGGGCGATCTCGAGTTCGCTGTACTGTGTCCTTTCCGCGATCCGCTCCACCGCGTCGCGATATCGATTGCGGGAATCGAAGTCCATTCGCGAATAGACCGCGGCCGGCTCGCCGGCCAGCGTTCGCTCCACGACGCTCGTATCACTGACGAAATCAGCCCACGAGATGTCCGATAGGGCACGCAGCCCACGGGTTGCGCGCGCTACGCACTCCGTGTCGTCGAGTTGTGAATCCGCCGTCGCCTTTGGAGTGACCGGAAACGGGGACAGCGGCGCGGGCAGAAAAGGGTCGATGCGCTCGATTGCAGCCGTGAGTTCCTCGAGGCATACCAGCCGCAACATCACCGGAAAAGCCCACAGCTCGGACAGATCGAGCGGTGTGCGCTCCTGGTACGCGTCTACGAACCGCTCGACGATGTTGGTCGTGACCTGAAGGCGAGAGGCAGTCAGTAGAGTGCGCGCGATGGCATAGATCCGAGGCGGCCCGGGACGAACCGGATCCCACAGCGTGGGCAAGCGGGCGTAGAACGGCTCGGGCAGGTCTTCGTGGATCCGCCGGACGGCCCGCTGCACCAGATAGGCATTATC
>JAJDAM010000567.1 GCA_029261905.1 Deltaproteobacteria bacterium | reverse complement strand
ATCGGGTTTTCCTGCGCGCAGTCTATTGCTTCTCGGACGTGTGTCCAATGGATCCGCTCTCGAGGTCGCAGATTCGATGGCGGTATTCCAGACGGTGGATCCGAACCTTGCTCGCGAGCGCGTGAATCGCTCGCACCGTATGCTTGAGGTTGTGTCCCGACGATTGTTGGTGGTGCGAGCGGATGTGGCTGATCCAGAACCCATATTGGCCCGTGTTCGCCGCCGGAGGGAGCGAGAGCTCCAACCCTGCGTCGAGAAGGGGGTTTCTGAGATTCGCCAACAATCGTCGGGACACAACCTGAGGATTCCGCTCGTCGATGCAACGAATTCCGCGCTTTTCACAGCGATCCCTGTACACGCTGTACCGACGGGCGGGCGTATTGCTGCGACGCTTCGTCTTCAATCGATTCGTCCGGACGAAAAATGCCCGCCAGATCCAGCTGGGGGGCCGTCCCTACAAGCGGATTACGCTGCCCGACACGTACGTCGCTTCTCGGGTGGCGGAAAAACTGAAGCCGTTTCGGGACCTGGGCGTGTTCCCGCGACTGATTGCGATCGAAGACAACGAGTTGTTGCTGGAATTCGTCACTGGAACCGAGCTGACTGAGCCGGTCGACCGCTCCTTCGTCGATCGATTCGTGGAGTTTTTCGCGGTCATCTACAGCGTGGACCGTCGGAGAGTGAAACTCTCGGAAACCGACTTTGAACGTGAGGTTCGGGAAGATCTCGACTTTCTGGTCGAGGTTTCGTTGTTGTCCCCGGAAGTGCGCGCAGACCTCGAAGCCCGGCTGGATCGGATCACGCCGAGCGAGGTATGGGTTGGCTATGACTTCATGGACCCACTCCCGAAGAACTTCGTTCTCACTGGAGAGGGCCGGCTGGTCGCCATCGACGTCGAGGATCTGCACGCGGATCGACTCATCGGCGGGGGAATTGCTAAATCCGTGCTTCGATCCCTTCCCGGCGATCGTGAACAGCTCCTCGACGGCCTGGCGGCGCGCGCGAATCTCGATCTACGACCCGCGATGCCGTTCATCGAGCTGCATTTCCTGACGCATTGGACCAAACGCGCGTTCCTGAAGGGCTCGGAAAAACTGATCGACGGTTCGCTGTTCGAATCGCATCGATTGGGACCCGAATCGAAGCGGTAGTTGGCCGTGCTTGGCCCGCGTCCGGTCGTTTTGCCGGAGCGGTGGGTCGAAAATCAGGAAGCGACCCGGTCCGAACCACCCGATACCGTCGCTTCGAAGGCTCGACCCCCCTCCACGCGGTAGATCTTGTCGGCGAGGCCCACCAGCGCCGGTTGGTGCGAAATCGCGATCACGGTCGTCTTTCCCCGCAGACGCCGGATGGCGTCCCAGACGGTCGCCTCGCTTCCGGAATCGAGAGCTGCCGTGGCTTCGTCGAGAATCAGCAGCTTCGCGCCGTGCACCAATGCCCGAGCGATCGCGATCCGCTGCCGTTGACCGCCAGAGAGCAGAGCCCCCCGCTCCCCGACCGGTGAATCGACTCCATCCGGCAACGCGGAGACGAACTCCCAGGCGCCAGCGTCGCGGAGTGCGGCCTCGACGCGATCCTCCGTCAATTCGGGGTCTCCCAGCGTCACGTTGGTCGCGACGCTGTCGTGGAGCATCAGCGTCTCCTGTGGGACGTAGCCGATCAACTCTCTCCAGCGCCGCAGGTCGAGGTCGTCCAGCGGCACGCCATCGATCAGGACCTCGCCGGCGTCGGGGCGCGCCAGGCCGGTTACGAGGTCCACCGCGGTGGTTTTGCCGGCCCCCGAGTCTCCGATGACGGCTGTCAGCAGACCGACGGGAATGGACATGTCGAATTCGTCGAGGATTGTCTCCGCGCCGAATCGCACCCGGATTCCGCGAAGCTCGATGCCTTTTTCGAGTGTCGGGACGATTCCTTTCGGCATGGGTTCTTCGTCGGCGACGGCCGCGTCGATCAGTTCGCGCAAGCTCCACAGCGCGCTCGACTCCATCGCGAGCTCCTGGTATTTGCGCTGCATCTTGTTGGCGCTTCCAATCGTTCGCGCGAACAGCGCCGCCAGCAGCATCACCTCGGCGATCGGCAGATCGAGCATCGTGAAACCGACGTAGATTCCGCCGCAACCAGCCGTCACGATGATCGGCTCCTGGAGGGCGCGGAGTGCCTCTTTGCTGAAGACGCGCCGGCGCAGCGCGAGGTTCAACTTTTTCGTGTCGCTTTCGAGCAGCGGCCCGATCAGTGGCTCGCGCCCCGTTGCCTTCAGCAGTTTGACGGCCTGCAGGCTGTCCGTCACTCGGGTGAGCAGAGACTTCAGGAACTTCGTCTGCTTGTTTCCCGCCCTTCCTGCCAGACGAACCAGGATCCCCAGCGCACCCAATGAGAACAAGGTCGTGGCCATCGCGCCCACTGCAATCTGCCAGGAAATCGCCAACGCGAGCGCCACGTAGATCAAGGCTTCGACCGCGTAGCCCATCACCTGCACCAGATGGTGATAGGCGTGAGAAGACCGCTCCGCCTCGGTCGCCAGTGCATTGGCGGCGACCCCGGGTCGAAGCCGAGTGAAGTGACTCCAGCGGGCAGTCAGAAGTGACTTCAGCAGTTCGAGCCGCAGATCCGTCGCGACGCGCGCGACCGTGTAGCCGACATTTCGCTTGGCGTAGAGCAGCAGCAGGGCCTTCAGCCAGAACAGCACGATCAAGCCCGGGATCAACAGCTTCAGCGTCGGGGTGACGCCGAGGGAAGCGAAGGCTTGATTCACTGCGACGCCGAGCCGAGACGATTCCGACGTCTCTGCGCCGGCTTCCGTCACCAACGTCAAGACCGGAATCAGCGCCGAAAGGCCAATGCCCTCCATTACCCCCGCCAGCAGCAGGCACAGCAAGACCACGACGCTCTCGATCGCGTAACGGGTGAAGAAGTAGCGAACGATTCTCACTTCTTTGCTCGGGAGCCCAGCAACGCGCAAACCCGCTCCACGACCTTCTCCTCGTTGCCAAGCGCCTTGCAGTGGTTCGTATCGAATGAGTCGCCAAAGTGCCTTGCGACGCCTTCGCGGATCAATCCGTCGTGCAGGTCTCGCAGATCACGCACGGGACGCACGAATCCAAGGTCGATCAATCGCGCACACCAGTATTCCAGGCCGCGTTGGGTCGCGACCCCGCCTCGTCGAGCGTGGGCGCGAGCGTACA
>JAJDAM010000566.1 GCA_029261905.1 Deltaproteobacteria bacterium | reverse complement strand
ACTCCCCGGCGAGCAGCTGGGCATCGAACAGGCGAACGGTCTGGTCATCCAGTTGCGCGTGTGCGCCGGGTTGCGGATCGCAGCCCCGCAACAGCCGATCGACTTCCACAGCGCTGCGCGACCAGTCGACGCGCGCCTCCTCATCCCCGACCAACCCCTGAAAAGTGGCCTTGGATTCGTCTTGTGGGACGTATTGCGCGCTACCCGCAGCCACGGCCGCGACCGCCTCGGCCATCGCGTCGACTCCCAGGCTGTAGAGATGCTCGAAATACAGCGTTCCAGCGGTGTGCGTCGGTTCGATCTCGATTCCGCCGTGCTGAACGACGATCGGCCCGGTGTCCACACCCTCGTCGGGCCGGAAGATCGTCACGCCCGACTCGCGTTCGCCACAGATCAGCTGCCACGCCAGTGCCGCTCCGCCGCGGAAGCGCGGCAGCAGAGATGGGTGGAAACACAGGGACCCGTGAGTCGGGCCGTCCACGATCTCGGGCGGCAGAATCGCCGTGACAAAAGCCAGCACGTTCAGATCCGCGGAAAGCCCGCGATGCTCCTCTACCAATTCGGCTATCGCGGTTCCCTTGCGTCGAAAACGCGCGTGGCGAAACAAGCGAAAGCCGCGTTCGCCGGCCTCGACCGCCAACGGGTCCGGCCGTGCGGGCGAACCATCAGGGGGAACGTAGACGCCGACGATCTCGTGTCCGTCGGCCACCAGCTTGACCAACACGTCCTTGCCGAACGCAGCCTGCCCGAAAAACGCAATTCGCAATCCCATTTCCCGAGCCTACCGCAACCCGGAATTCATCGCGTCGCTCCGGATCCGACCGAACGGCTACCATCGACCGCGACGGAGGTGACGGAGGATGTTGTTGCGCGCGGCGCGCGTTGCCAGAGGCGTTTGCATCGCGCTGTTGTGCGCGATGTCGTGCGCGATGTCGTGCGCGCTGCCTGGATGCGGTGGTGAGTCTGCGAACTCGCCGAAGCCGCGCAATCTCGTATTGATTTCGCTCGACACGCTGGTTCCGGGCCGCATGTCGGCGTACGACGGGCCGCGCGACACGACGCCGAACATCGACGCGCTGGTCGAGCGTGGGGTTCGATTCACCAACGCGCGCAGCACGTCTCCCTGGACGCTCCCTGCGCACACCGCGATGCTGTTCGGACGCTATCCCAGCCGGCTCGCACCCGACCCGAACGATGAACGGCTGTACAAGCTCGCCCCGTCGCTCGCGAAGCTGTTTCGCGATCAGGGCTACCGCACCGCCGCAGTCACCGGCGGGGCCTTCCTCGCCAAGCGGTTCGGGATCGCCAAGGACTTCGAGCACTTCGCCCATCACGCGCGCTGGACGGATCGGGACTGGAGCCCGGTCGAGCACGCCGAGACCTTCCTGAAGCAGATCCAGCACGAACCCTTCTTCCTCTTCTTTCACACCTACGAGGTCCACGTCGCCTACGAAGACCGTCGCTACGCCGACGCCCTCGAACCGGGTCGGATCGATTCGATCTTCCGTATGACCAAGAAGGGGATGGAGGTGCATCGCGAGGTCTGCTGCGGCGCGATGGAGTTGACCGACGAAGAGCGTGAGTTCCTGCTTGCGCTCTACGATGGTGGCGTCGCGAAAGCCGACGAGATCGTACGTGATCTGCTGGCGGCACTCACTCGGCTGGGACTCGATCAGAACACGACGATCGTGATCACCAGCGACCACGGCGAAGAGTTTCTCGAACACACCAATCGCACCGCCTACCACGGACATTCGCTCTACGACGAACTACTTCGAGTACCGCTGATCTGGTACGAGCCCGACATGGAAAGAGCGGGCGAGACGCAAGCGGAGTTGGTGAGCTTGCTCGACATCGTTCCGACCGCTGCTGCCCGTTTCGACTTGTCGCCCCCCGCGGCGTTGGACGGGGTCGACCTCAGCCCACTGATCGACGCGGGAGAGTGGACTCTCGAACGCGCGTTGTACGGTGAGGGGGTGAAGCACGGGCCGCCTCGATTCAGCGTGATGACCGATGATGCAAAGCTGATCGTGACACCCGACACCAGCGTTCAGTACGGCGAGGGAGTGACCTTCCCGGTTTCCGTCCGCGCACCTCGGGAGCTGTATCTTCGCGATGATCCGCTCGAGCAGAGCAATCGCATCGACGACGGACTCCCGATCCTTTCCGACCTGGAGATTCTGCTCGATCGACACCGTGCGCTGGCCGAGAAGGCCGAACCCGAAAAACCCGTTCAGGAGTTGGACAGCGACACGCGTGCGCGTTTGCAGGAACTCGGCTACGTGGAATGAGAAAACCCAGTGCCGACGCGCGCAATCCCGCCGTGTCGGACCTCCAGGGTTCCGCAAGAGGCGAGTCACGCGATATCCTCGTGGGGATGTCAGGGCAGCCGGAAACTTCACGGATCGGATCGTCGTGCGTCGTCTGTGGTGCCCGATGCGAGCGTGCGCTCCGGAAATCCGATTTCGAGATCGTGCGGTGCGTCGACTGTGGGTTGGGAACCGTCGTTCCGATGCCGACTCCGGACGAACTCGCGGCCTTCTACGCGAACGCCTATTACCAACACGATCCAGGCAGTGATTCTCAAAGCGGGTATCACAGCGACTACCGCGAACTCGAGCCTGGCTTGAAGCGAATGTACAACCGGTTCCTCGGCCGGATCGAACGAGGGCTGCTCGACACACGAATCGAACGCGTGCTGGACGTGGGATGCGCGTACGGATTCTTCCTCGATGTGGTGGAAGAACGTTACGCGCCGCTGGAGCTGGTCGGGGTCGATATCAGCCCGGAGGCAGAGGAGCAGGCCGCCCTCAAGGGGCGAACCTTTCACGCGGGTTTCATCGAAGATGTCGACCTACCGGCGGATCACTTCGACCTGGTCTTCATGGGCGACGCTTTGGAACACGTGCACGATCCGCAGCGAGTCGCAGACAAACTCGTCGAGGTGCTCGCACCCGGGGGCACTTTGATCTTGACGACCGTCGACTTCGGCTCGTGGCTCGCGAGACTGCTGGGCGCGAACTGGCGGCTGCTGACGCCTCCGGAGCACCTCTTCTTCTGGACACGGCCCTCGCTCGAGCGACTGTTCACTGATCGGGGCCTGGGTGCTCGCGTTGAAAACTACTGGCTCTATTACCCGAAGTCCTACGTCTACCAACGGACCCGAGAGCAGTTCGGTTTCACTCCACGTTTTCTTTCTCTGGTCCCTGGCTCGTTGATTCCGATTCCGAGTTTCGACGCGATGATCGGAATATTCGACAAGCCCGTTGCGAATGCGGAGCCGACACGATGAACTCGGGCGTGTCACTGATCTTGCCGACGTACAACAGCGGCGACTTGATCGGCGGGCGTCTGCCCGAATTGACCGAAACGCTGAAGGAAGTATTCGATTCCGTCGAGATCATCCTGGTGGACGATGCGAGCGACGACGCGTTCCGGGAGTTCGTCGATCAATGCGTGACCGAGATGCCCGAAGTCCGACTGCTTCGCAATGCACAGAATCTTGGCAAGGGCGCTTCGGTATTGCTCGGGATCGCGGCCGCAAGCCAATCGCGCGTCATCTTCACCGATGCCGACATCCCTTTCGATTCCGCCAGTTACCGTCGCCTCGCGGAGACGCTCGCGTCCGGCGCGCCGGCAGTCATCGGCTGCCGGAGGCGTCACGAATCGCAAATTCTGTCGCGCTTCGATGCACTCTGGTACGCGGCCAGCCGCCATGTCATCGGCATTGCTTTCAATAAGATGGTGCGCGCAATGACGGGCTTGGAGTTCGTCGATACCCAGTGCGGGCTGAAGGGATTCGATCGTGAAGTCGCGCTCACGCTCTTTCGGCGCGTGCAGCACCCCCGATTTCTGTTCGATGTCGAACTGCTGATCGCAGCCACCGAGATCCGGATCCCAGTCGCCGAAGTCCCGGTCTGTGTGATCTACGAGGATTCGCGGACGACCCTCAGCGTGGGGTTCGAATCGTGGCAGCTCGGTCGCGACATGTTACGCATGTGGGGACGGGCACGGCGAAACGAATACCACGAAGACCCCGCGATCCCGCTGCTCGACCGCATCCAGGGAAGCAGTCGCGAGATTCTTCCAAGCGAGCGGTCGGGTTGACTGAATACCACCTCGGACGCGATGGCTGACCGCTCCCCCGGTCCGGCCCAGATTTGGCTGGGGTTGTGGGTCTCGCTTTGGGTCCTGGGAGTTCCAGCCGGCATCGTCGGCTGGGATCTGGCCGAGCAGCGCGGGATCTCACGCTATCACGACAACCAGACCGTCCAGGGACCCCTGCGACTCGAAACCGCCCGTCAGTGGTCGGAGGGACGAATCCCGCTTTGGAACCCATACAAGAGAGCCGGAGCACCGCTGCTCGCCGATGTCGCCGGTGCGTTGTATCCACCCAACCTGCTGTTCCGGTTTGCAGAGGCCAAAACCCGGGGACGTGTGCTCGATTGGTTGGGTGGAATTCATCATCTGATCGCGAGCGCGTGTATGTACTTCTTCTTGTGGAGTATTGGACTGCGCCGAAGCGCCGCGGTCAGCGGTGCGCTCGTGTACTCGCTCAGCGGGTTTTTCGTTTTCGGAACGGCGCGCTGGATCGATCTGCAAAACGCAATGGCTTGGGCACCGATGACATTGGCCTGTCTCACGCGCAGCCAACTGACCGATCGCCTTTGGTCGTGGTCCGGAGCCGGCGCCGCCGCGTTCGCGCTGCAGATCTACTGCGGATACCCCGAGTACAGTTTCTACACGGCGTTGTTGATCGGCGGCCTGGGTACAGCGCTGATGGGTCGCAGACCCACGCAGTGGCGGCAGATCACAGCGGCAACGGGCGTGATCGGCATCGGAGGAGCGCTCCTCGCTGGACCTCAACTGCTGACGACGCTCATAGCCGTCATCGAGGGCACACGGTCATCGGTGGTCCCCTACTCGGAGTTCGTATCGTTCTCGCTGTCGCCAGGCGACTTGCTCGGCGTATTGGTCC
>JAJDAM010000565.1 GCA_029261905.1 Deltaproteobacteria bacterium | reverse complement strand
CCGCTCGATCCAGATTTCGAAGAACAGGCGACCCAGCGCGAAAACGACGAAGCACTCGATGCGCTCGATGAACGCGGGCGCCAGGAACTCCGAGCCATCGAGGCCGCGTTGGGTCGACTCGAATCCGGAACGTTCGGGATCTGTGTGGGTTGCGGCGACGAGATTCCCGCCAAGCGGCTCTCGGCACTGCCGACTGCGGCGACTTGCATCTCGTGCGCCGATTCGCGGCGATCTGCATGAAATCGGACGCTCGCTCGAAACGGGGAGTAGGACACCCGGCACGCGCCGCCAGCTTGGCATCGCGAGGTTCGAAATGACTCGACGGCTCGTGATCCTGGGTGCGGCCGGTCGCGACTTCCACAACTTCAATGTTGCCCATCGCGACGACAAATCCGTTCAGGTAGTCGCCTTCACCGCACAACAAATTCCCGGTATCAGCGGCCGGCTCTATCCTGCAGAGTTGGCTGGGCCCCGCTACCCGGACGGCATCCCCATCGTGGCCGAGGACGATCTCGAGGCCCTGTGTGATCGCGAGAAAGTCGACGCCGTCGAATTGGCCTACAGCGATCTCGCCCACACCGACGTCATGCACCTGGCCTCGCGCGCGCTCGCTTGCGGCTGCGACTTCGAACTCCTGGGGCCACGTCGCACGATGTTGAAATCAAAACTGCCGGTGATCGCCGTGTCAGCGGTGCGCACCGGTTGTGGCAAGAGCCAGACCGCACGCTGGATCGCACAGCGCCTTTCCCATCGGGGCCGACGGGTAGCGGTCTTGCGTCACCCCATGCCGTACGGCGATCTCACCCGCCAACGAGTGCAACGCTTCGGCAGCCGCGACGAGTTGGAACGCGCCGATTGCACCAACGAGGAGCGCGAAGAATACGAGCCCTACATCGAAGCCAATGGCACCGTGTTCGCGGGAGTCGACTATGCGTCGATCCTCGCTGCCGCCGAAAACGAAGCGGACCTCATCGTATGGGACGGGGGCAACAATGACTTCCCGTTCCTTCAGCCGGATTGTCACATCGTGCTCGTCGACGCGCTCCGACCCGACCAGATTGCTTCGCACCACCCGGGCGAGGCCGCACTGCGCATGGCCGACGTGATCCTGATCAGCAAGACCGACGCGGCCAGCGGCGCCGACGCCCAAGCCGCGCTCGAGCACGCGCTGGCAGTGAACCCGGCGGCGCGAATCGTACGCGGCGCGTCGCCGATCGTGCTCGACGATCCAAAGGCCGTTACCGGTCGGCGTGTGCTGGTCGTCGACGACGGGCCCACCCTGACACACGGCGGGATGGCGTACGGCGCGGGCTATGTCGCGGCATCTGGCGCGCATCCCGCCGAAATCGTGGACCCGCGCAAATTCGCTGTTCGCGAAATCGCCGAGTTGTACCGGAAATATCCGCATCTGGGCCGCGTCGTTCCGGCAGTCGGCTATTCGCAGAACGAACTGCTGGCGCTGCGCGACACCATCGCAGCGTCTCACGCGGAAATCGTCGTTTCCGGCACGCCGCTCGATCTCGCGGCTCGCATCGACATCCCCCAGCGAATCGTTCGCGCACGCTACTCGTTCGCGGAGGTAGACGATCCCGGACTCGGGGCCATCGTCGACGCGTTTGTGCCCAAATACCTCACATGAATCGCCAATTGCTGATCAAAGTATCTGATGGATGTTCTGATCGAGGCATCTGAACCAGGTCGAAAAATCAGTCGCGAACCAAGTCGCAACGACCGAGGAGCCAACTTGACAAACCTCAACCCAGAGCCGGAACGCGACACGCCGAAGATACGGCCGCCAACACAGGAACAACCCTCTCACCCGCTATTGAGTCGTCTCGCGCTCTTCATCGTCGCCGCGTTCATCGCGTTGATCGGAGTCTTCTGGCGCTGCGCCTGAAAGGATGGATCCCGTGCTAGACTGCGCGCGTGAATGGCCGGGATGATGGAATGATGGCAAAGAGGGACACGGAGCAAGGCGTCTCGTTCGACTCCACACGGCGTCGAACCCGGCTTCGCGCAGTGTCGCTCGCCGTCGTATGGTCGCTGCTCCCCGGGATCTGGTGCGCGATGCACCTGCTCGCCCATGAACTCGAAGCCGGGCACCACGAGCACAGCGACACGACATCGCCCGGTGATCGAATTGCCGATCTGTCCGGCGATCACGACCACAGCCACGCCCACCCGGACTCCGACCCCGCGATCGCACCCGACCTTGCAAAGAAGCTGAACCCGCCTGCCCTGCTCATCGCTTCGGCCAGACTCGATTCGTCGGAACCATCCGATTCGTTGCGGGAGGGCAACGCCGACGAAACCGGAACACCCTGCGCTTGCGCAGTCTCTGCCCCTCGCGCGCCACCGATCTCCTAGTTCGTGTCCACTGGCCGCGCCATGCGCGCGGCATTCGACTCCGAATCGGATACCGGCCGGAAACAGGCCACTGACCGATCCGGCAAGGTCGCTTCATGACATCTACTAGGGACTCCACCCATGCGATCGACATCGTCGCGGATGGCCGCATTTCGCTGCATCCGAATCAGCACAGCGCTGTTCTTCACGCTCGCCCTTCCCTCGCAGGCCGGAGGGATCGACCTGCGACAGGCGCTCGAGAATGCGTTTGCACACAACAAGCAGATCTCAGCATTTCGGTTCCAGATCGCGGCGCAGGAGGGGCAACGGCTGCAGGCGGGCCTGCTGCCGAATCCAAAAGTCGATCTACTGTTCGAGAATCTCGCCGGAAGCGGCGACTTTCGCGGGTTCGACTCGGCAGAAACGACCCTCAGCATCGGCTGGGCGATCGAGCCCGGTATACGTGACCGACGCATCGAGGTTGCCGACGAGCGATCGGCGCAGACTCGACTCGACGCCGAACTGCTTCGCCTCGACGTCGCAGCGGAAACCGCGCAGCGGTTCCTGAGCAGCCTCGAAGGCCAGGCCCACCTGATCGCCAACGAAGAAGCGGTAGCGCTCGGTGAACAGACCGTCGCCGCCATCGAACGCCGGGTGCGCGCAGGCAAGGCGGCGACCGCCGAACTGCTGCGGGCCCGCGCAGAGTTGGCGACCGATCGACTCGCCCACGACGACGTAACCCATGAGCTGTCTGTCGCCTACCACAAGCTCGCTGCGCAGTGGGGCGAGACGACGCCCTCGTTCTCGCGAGTCGAAGGCGACCTGATGAAACTGCCCGTCGTAGCGCCTTTCGACGAGTTCGTCGTTCGCCTCGACCGCAATCCCACGCTCGCCCGCCTGGCGTCCGAGGAGCGGGTCGCAGCGGCACGGGTACGACTCGTCGAAGCTCGGCGCTGGCCCACCCTGACGCCATCTGTCGGAATCCGAAGGCTGGAGGCCACCGACGACTGGGCGCTGGTTGCCGGTGTGTCGGTGCCGATGCCGCTGTTCGATCGCCAGCAGGGACGGCTCGTCGAATCTCGCGCAACGCTGGCGCGCACCCGCGCAGACGCGGATGCGCAGCGCGTACGCGTTCACACTGCGTTGTTCGAGATCTACCAGGAGATGCGACACAGCGTACACACAGCCGAGGCGTTGCGTGACGAAGTGATTCCACGCTTCGAAGAGGCCACGAACGAGGTGCGACAGGGCTACGAGCGCGGCCGCTATCCCTACTCCGAGCTGCGTACCATACAAAAAGATCTGCGCGCTGCGAGACGTTCAGCAGTGGAGGCGAGCACGGCGGCACATCGACTCGTGATCACGCTCGAGCAGCTCACCGGTGAAAGGGCTTCGAAATGAGAAATACCTTCGCAACGGCAATATCGCTCGTTCTCGTGCTCGCGTGCGCAGAGAACGGGGGCGATCACGATCGCGCCACCGAGCCTGGCCACGATGAGCACGAAGTGGCTGAAGCAACGGGACCCAACGGAGGCCGCCTGCTGACGTCCGGCGCGTTCAGTCTGGAACTCGCAATATTCGAGCGCGGCACACCGCCGGAATACCGCGCGTGGGCGACTCAGCACGGAAACGCGCTCGAGCCGAGCGACATCACGCTCGAGGTGAAGCTCTCGAGGCTCGGTGGACGAGAAGACCTCGTGACGTTTGCGCCGCGAGGCGACCATCTCGTGAGTACGAGCCACATCGCAGAGCCGCATTCATTCGCGGTGTCGATCGACGCAGTCCACGCCGACCAGCGACATACCTGGGAATTCGAGAGTTTCGAGGGACGCACGCGGATCGATCCCGCAATGGCAGAGTCGCTCGGTGTGGAAACGGCGATCGCAGGCCCGGCCAGACTTACGGAGTCGATCACCGTATATGGAAATGCGCGCGCCAACCCCGAGCGTGTCCGCGAGATCCGCGCGCGATTCGACGGCGTCGTGCGCGAAGTCGACGTGCGAGTCGGGAAGTCGGTGCGAAAAGGAGAGCGGCTGCTATCCGTCGAGAGCAACGAGAGCCTCAACCGCTACGCGATCGTCGCTCCGATTTCGGGAATTGTCACTCAACGTGCCGCCAACCCGGGAGAGCAGACGAGCGACCGGCTCTTGATGACGATCACGGACACGTCATCGGTGTGGGTAGATCTCTCGGTTTTTCCGGTCGATCGAACTGGGGTCGTCGTTGGAAGCCCTGTCTCGATCAAACCGGCGCTGGGCGGTGTATCAGTCGCCGGGGTGGTCTCGTTGTTGGAGACCGTGGCGGACATTCACGATCAATCGGTCATCGCGCGCGTCACGCTCGAGGATGCGGGCGAACAACTGCGGCCGGGGACCTTCGTCACGGCGGAGGTCGAGGTCGGTGAGTACGACGTCCCACTCGCGGTGAAGCGCATCGGGCTTCAGGCCTATCGGGACTTCACCGTGGTCTACGCGCGAGTCGGCGATCTCTATGAGGTGCGGATGCTCGAGCTCGGGCGCACGGCCGGCGAGTGGGCGGAGGTGCTGGGCGGCCTCGCGCCCGGTACCCGATACGTGACCTCGAACAGCCACTTGATCAAAGCCGACATCGAGAAGTCCGGCGCATCGCACGACCACTGAGAGGCACTATGTTGGACTGGATCATCCATCTCGCTGCCACCCGACGTGGCGTAGTCCTTTCGCTCGTCGTTGTGATCGGCATCCTGGGCGCATGGAACTTCACACGGCTCCCCATCGACGCCGTACCCGACATCACCAACGTACAAGTCGTCGTGAACACCGTCGCTGCCGGATATACACCACTCGAAGTCGAACAGCGGGTCAGCTTCCTCGTCGAGAACGCGATGACGGGGCTTCCCAGGCTCGCAACGACGCGCTCAGTCTCGCGGTACGGGCTATCGCAAGTCACGGTCGTATTCGAAGACGGCACGGATATCTACTTCGCTCGCCAGCAGGTGGCGGAACGCCTGAACGAAGCCAGGTCGAGCCTTCCCGAATCCCTCGAACCCTCACTGGGCCCCATCGCGACGGGGCTGGGTGAGATCTTCATGTTCACCGTCGATGCCCAGCCTGGGGCGTTGAATGCCGACGGCACCCCGGTCACGCCGATGGACCTGCGCACGGTTCACGATTGGATCATCCGTCCACAGCTGTTGCGGGTACCGGGTGTCGTCGAGATCAACCCCATCGGCGGGTTCAAGAAACAGATCCTCGTCGCCCCCGATCCGGCCAGGCGTCTCGCCCACGGCCTGACTCACATGGACGTGCTCGACGCGTAGCGGCGCACCAACGAAAA
>JAJDAM010000564.1 GCA_029261905.1 Deltaproteobacteria bacterium | reverse complement strand
GCGCCGTTCATCGAACGGACATGAGAATTCTCGACCACCCCGCGCGGAAAGGGTCCCGCGGGTAGCGGCCGAAGTGAGTGGCGAGTGGTGTTGTGAATAGAGGCTTGCGGACGAACAGGGCGACCTGTCCGACGTCGAAGTGACCTTGGACCTTCGGGGGGGAAGGTGTCTGGAGCTAGTGCATTTGCGGAACTGCGATGCGGCTTCGGCGGACCCCAATTCTCAGGGGGGAGGCGTGGATCTTGCCTCGTGAGGTCGCTTGAAGCGATATCAACGACCTTAGCGATGAACGGACAACAAGTCCCGCCGTATCGTCCGGCTATTTCCGCGCAAACAGTTGCAGGCTGGTCACGCTGTCGGCGTAGCTGCGGGCCTGCTCGGGCGAGATCTCGAGGCGTTGCATGATTTCCTGCACGCTCGGGTTGTCTAGGTCGAAGGCGGTCGCGAAAGACGACTCGCGGTCGATGCGCACCTCCTGAAAGCCGGCCTTGGTGATGGTCTCGAGGTACTCGCTGCGCAGGCTCGCGCCGCCGACGCAGCCGAGATAGGCGTCGATGCTCTCGATCACCGCATCGGGAAGCGGACGCTCGAGCACGATGTCCGAGATCATCATGCGGCCGCCGGGGCGCAGCACGCGGTAGGCCTCGCGATACACGCGCTCTTTTTCGGGTGAGAGATTGATGACGCAGTTCGAGATGATGACGTCAGCTGTGGCATCTTCGAGTGGCAACTCTTCGATGTGTCCCTTTCGGAATTCGACGTTCGTGATGCCGGCCTTGCTCGCGTTGTCGCGTGCCTTGGCGAGCATCGCGTCCGTCATGTCCACACCGATGACGCGACCGCTGGGACCGACCTGGCGCGCCGCGAGGAAAGCGTCGAAGCCGGCGCCGGAGCCCAGGTCGACCACGGTCTCACCGGGCCGCAGTGCGTCGATCGCAGTGGGGTTCCCGCAACCGACACCCAGATTCGCGCCCTCGGGTGCGGCGTCGAGTTCCTCGTCCGAGTAGCCGATTTGCTTGCTCGTCTGTCTGGCGCGCCCTGCGTCGCTCTGCTCGAGCGCGTCGACCACGCGCGTGTAGCCCTCGCGGACCATCTCGCGGACCTGTTGCGGATCTTTCGGTCGGGTTGTCTGGGTCGTCATGCTGGACTCCTTTGGGTTGTCTTTGGTTTGCTCTGGGGTGATGGCGCGTCGCGTCGTTCGGTGAAGAGACCGACCTCGCTCACGCTCCCACCTCGTCGTCGTTGGCATGCGGGATACCCGCGCAGCAGTTCTCGGTCAGGTAGGCGAGCAGGTCCCCCATGGCAGCGAAGCCCGCGGTGTAGATCCGCGAACGGCCGGCCTTCTGGTAGCGGATCAAGCCGGCGCTCGTGAGTTCCTTGAGATGGAAGGAAAGAGTGGCCGGGGGCAGATCCAGGGCTTCGCCGATGGAGCCTGCTGGCAGCCCTGCGGCGCCGGCGCGCACCAGCAGTCGAAAGACGTCCAGGCGCGTCTCCTGGGCCAGAGCGGCAAGTGCGCTGATCACGGCTTGTTTTTCCATAATTCGAAATATATGGAATGATGGAAATATGTCAACCCCCGATTTCCAAAACCCTGACATCACCTTGCTGCCCCTCCGCAAGGAGGCCGCGTCAGCCCAGGGTTCGCCGCGCCATCAGGTGCTCGTAGATCCGGGGCGCGAAGCGCGTCATCCACCAGGCCGCCCTCGCCTCGCGTCCGACCCAGACGATGCGTCGGCGCTTAGACACACCACGGAAGATCGCCTCGGCGGCCTCCACTGGGCTCACCGCATGCGCGACGCCCGTGCGGGCTTCCTCTTCGGCGGCGCGACCGTCGGCACCGAGTGCGCGGCGTCCGATACCGGTATCGACGAACGACGGGCAGACGAGCGTCACGCCGAGGCCGTCGCTGCGGTGCTCACACCGAAGTGTTTCGAAAAAGCCCTGGACCGCGTGCTTGCTCGCGACGTAGCCCGCTCGCGTTGCGAGCGGTGCGAAACCGGCGACGCTCGACAGTGCAACCACGCAGCCCTTCCGCGCCAGCAGTGACGGCAACGCCGCCTGCGTGCAGTGAACTGCGCCAAAGAAGTTCACCTCGACGACGCGGCGCACTACGTCTGCATCGGTATCCCGGATGAGACCCACGTGGGTGATGCCGGCATTGTTGATGAGGATGTCGATGCCACCCCAGGCAGCTACGACACTCGAGATCGCGTCGCCGCATTCACTGGATGCCGTTACGTCACAGCCCAACGCGAGGGCGGTCCCTCCGTCGTCTTCGATCTGCTTCGCTCGACCCCCCGCCGCGTGCGCATCGAGATCGAGCACGGCGATCGAATGGCCCGCCCGTGCAAAGCGGCCGGCCAGCGCGGCGCCGATACCGTGTGCGGCTCCGGTGATGACGACGTTTCCCATGATGAGCCGTTCCTTTTTTCGGGCCCTTCTCCAGACCCGAGTCCAGACCAGAGGTGCGTCCCGAAGCTATGGGCCGAAACGCAGCCGCCGATAGGCTTCGAAGCAGCCAGCGCTATCGAAGCGCGGCTTGAAACCGAACTCCGTCTGCAGTGCCTCGTTGTCGAGCACCGGGCGATACCGCAGGAAGTCCACCTGCTCGGGTCCGCGGGCCGACACCCCCAGACGTTGCAGCCATCGAAGCGCGCCGCCCAGCAACTTCGGCGGCAGCGGCAGGTAGGGCTTGCCGAGTCGATGCGCGATCTCGCGGAGCGTGACCACGCCGTCACCGGCCAGGTTGAACACCCCGGTTCGCTGCTCGCGGATGCCTTTCACGATGCACGAGGCGACGTCCTCGTCCCAGATCATCACGAACGGCGCGTCCGACCCGGCCACTCCGACGACCACCGGGCGCTCGAATAACGCAGTGATGGGGCTGGCGACGCGCTCACCGAGAATCGTCCCGACGCGGAAGATCAACTGCCCGAGTTCGGGATGGCTCGCGCGGGCGGCCGCGAGTTCCTCCTCGGCGAGACGCTTGTGCCACGCGTAGGCGAATTCTTGATTACCGCGCAGCGGGTCGCTCTCGCGTAGCGGCACCGGGTTATCGGCGTGATAGCCGTAGGCGGCGCCGCTGCTGGTAAACACGAGCTGCCGGACGCCGGACCGGACGCAGGCCTCGATCACGTTGCGCGTTCCGAGCACATCGATCTCGTATTCGAGTTCGCGAGAGCTGTCCGGCCCCGGTGTAACGACGGCGGCGAGGTGTACGACGGTGTCGACCGCGTGCTCTCGAACGAGCTTCGCCAGCCCGCTATCGCGAATGTCCCCCTCGATGGTGACGACGCCATCCACCGAGCGTTCCGGCGGTGGGAGGCGGACGTCCAGCGCGATCACTTTCAAAGCCGGCGCGAGTTGCGCGACCACCTGGCTCCCCACCAGCCCGGAGGCGCCCGTCACCAGCACGACGCGCTCGCTGTCTACCGCTTCGCCGAATGCACTCACGCGCCCGGCTCGAGGTGCATCTTCTTGAAGATGTCGAGCCCCGGAGCCCACATGTGCGCCACCGGGTCGACGTCCACATGGATGACCGATGTCCGCCCGCTGGCGACGCAGCGTTCGAGCGCCGGGCGCAAGTCGATCGCTCGCGACACCCGCTCGCCGTGCGCGCCCATCGCGCGGGCCACCTCGTCGAAGCGAATTTCGGACAGATCGGTGTTGAGGTTGGCACTCGGCGGCAGAGCCCGATCCGCTGTCATCCGCTCCGGGTCGAGCGCCATCGACTGGCTGAACTTGACCATGCCCCACTGTCGATCGCAGAGCACCAAGAAGACGATCGGCAGTTCGTTTCGCACCGCCGTCTCGATTTCCTGCACATGCATCCCCATCGCCCCGTCGCCGACGATCGCGTAGACACGGCAATCGGGGCGGGCGATCTGCGCGCCCACGGCCTGCCCGGGTCCGGCGCCCAGCATCCCGAACTTGAACGTGCTGAGCAGTGCGCCCGCTGTGCGGTGTTCGTGATAGAGATTGGTCCACACCGCGGTGTTGCCACCATCGATCACCAGGATCGCGTCGTCATCAAAGAACTCTCGACACACGAGTGGGACAAACGCTGAGTGCATCGGCGCCGCCTCTTCGTCCTGCGCCGCCCCGCGCAGGAAAGTCTTGAGATCTGCCACGCGTTTCGACCAGCCCGCGATGCGCCCTTCGCGCTCGGCGGTGTTGTGGGGATCGATCTGCTTCAGTTCGGCCAGCAGCGCTTCGCCGAAGGCGCCGACGTCGGCCAGGATGCCCAGGTCGATCGGCCGATTGAGCCCGAGGATCTGCTCGTCGATGTCGACCTGGATGACCTGCTGCGTGTCCGGGTCTCCCCAGTACGGAGGCTTGCCCCACCAATCGGTCTCGCCAAAGCGGGTGCCGAGGGCCAACACCACGTCGGCCTCGCATCTCACTTCGTCGATCAGCGGCGGCAACATCGGGATCTTGTTCGGGAGTCGCTCGTCGACGGCCGGCCGCCCACCCCAGCTCGTCGTGATCGGTGCGCGCAGCAACTGCGCAATCTCTGCCACGACAGCGCTGGCGCCCGCATGGACGACACCACTTCCGACCTGGAGCAGCGGGCAATTGGCGCCAGCGAGCAGTTCCGCGGCCCGTCGCACACTGGAGGCGGAGGGCTGCAGCGGCTCGGTGCGCCGGTAGCGCGCAGGCGCGATCACCGGCAGATCGTCTTCGAATTCGCCATTGAGGATGTCTTCGGGAATTGTGAGGTGGACCGCACCGGGACGTCCTTCATACGCGATCCGAAAGGCCCGGTGCATGCTTTCGGTCAGCCGCTCGTAGCTGCGTGCAGCGCCGCTCCACTTCGTCATGGGACGCATCACGCCCACCTGATCGAAGTATTGGTACGTGCCGCCGCGGTCTGGCCCGACGATGGGCGAGCGACGCCAGCTGGTGAGCACGAGCACGCGGTTGCCCTCGCCGTTCTCCACGGCAACGCCCGGCAGTATGTTCGCGGCGCCCGGCCCGTTGCTCGCCAGGCACACGCCCAGCTTCCCGGTAAGTCGCGCGTAGGCCCCGGCCATGTGGGCCGCGCTGGTCTCGTGTCGAGGCGAAACGAGACGGATTCCAGCGTGCCGCAACCCCTCGGTCAATCCGTAATAGGAGCCATCGACGATGCCGAAAACCACTTCCACACCTTCCGATCGAAGCATCCGTGCCACCTGGTCGCCGCCGCGATGCGCCATTCACTGTCCCCCGAGCGGGGCGATCCGCCCCTTGCAATGGACTTCTTGGTACAGCGAAGCACTCCGGCACATGTGAAGCCGGCCTCCCGACACCGCGAAGCTATTGCGAACTCGAGAGAGCAATTTTCGGGCCGGGCCTGCATGTAACCGCAGCGCAGGCTCGACGCTTCGGCACGTCGCTGCGATGGAACAATGTCAGTGCGCCCGCCCAGTGCCGAACCGGTTTCGAGAAATCTCGTTGGCACGCACTTGGCATGTTGAGGGCCTGAGGCAGAAAACATGCGGATCGGAATGACTGCGTTCGTCACGGTGCTCGGCTTGATGCTGGCCGCGCCGGCCAGCGCCGGCTTCATTCTGACGGTCGACTTCGAATTGACGGTGGTCCTCGACGAGGGCATGGGCGAGCAATGCGGAACACAGAGCGCACTCCGCGTCTCGCCCGGCGACCGCGTCTACCTGTGTTACAGCGTCGAGAATACGGGCAACGTCAGCTACACGACGCACGACCTGGTGGACGACCAACTCGGGACCTTGCTTTCGGGCTTCAGTTTCAACCTCGCTCCCGGCGGCTCAGTCTTCCTGACGCAGAACGTCGAGATCACAGCCCCCGTTACTCATACCGCGCAATGGACCGCATCCGGGCCGGGTGTCTCGGCAATGGACATGGACTCGTTGGCCATTTCGATCGGGACGCCCGATATCGAGCTGGACATCACCGTCGCGCCCAGCAGCGGCGATGCCGACATCGATGGTGGCCTGTGCGGCACAGAAGATTCGATCACGGTTCCCAGCGGCAGCCGTGTCGTGTTCTGCTACTCGGTGATGAACTCTGGCGAGGTACGGCTCGACACGCACGATCTCGTTGACGACTTCCTGGGGACGATCCTCGCTGGTTTCGCGTTCTCGTTGGAACCGGGTGCCTCCGTCTTCCTCACCCAGACCGTCCCGATCACAGCCGATCAGCAGAACACGGCAACCTGGACCGCGACGAACTCGGTCAATGTCGCGTTCTCGGCCGTAGCAATGAACACGGCAATCGTCACGGTCCCCGAACCGAGCGCTTCGGCGGCGGGCCTGACGTGCCTGCTTTGCCTGGCTCTCGTCGCGTTGCGCCGCTCGCAAGATGAACCCTTCACCGTGGGAGAACCGATGTGACGCGATACTTCCTGACCGGAGCAACCGGGTTCATCGGCCGGCACCTGGCCGAGCTGCTGCTCGCCCGCGGCGGCACGGTGTACGCACTGGTACGCGCGTCGGCGCTCGCACGGCTCGAGTCCCTGAGCCAGGGTTGGGACGGACGAGAGCGTCTGGTCCCCGTGATCGGGGATCTCGAGTCGCCTCTGCTCGGTGTCGAGCTCGAACGCCTCGACGAGCTGCGTGGGTCGATCGATCACTTCTTTCATCTGGCTGCCCTGTACGACATGAGCGCGAGCGCTCATCGGCTCGAGGCCGCCAACGTGCGCGGGACCTGGCATGCGGTGCAGCTCGCCAATGCGATTCGGGCCCAGTGTTTCCACCACGTGAGTTCCATCGCTGCGGCGGGTCGCTACCGCGGGCTCTTCCGGGAGGACATGTTCGAAGAGGCTACCGGCCTCGATGATCCCTACTTCCGCACGAAGCACGCCTCCGAGAAGGTCGTGCGAACACAGTGCCGCGTACCTTGGCGCATCTATCGTCCCGGCGTCGTCGTCGGCGACTCACGGACCGGCGAGATGGACAAGGTGGACGGTCCCTACTACTTGTTTCGGCCGCTGCAACAACTGGCCGCCGCACTGCCGAGCCAACTGCCGATGGTGGGAATCGACGGCGGCTCGGCGTTGAACATCGTTCCGGTCGACTTCGTGTCCCGCGCGATGGATCACATCGCGCACCAGGGCGGCCTCGATGGGCGCACCTTCCACCTGGTGGACCCCGAGCCGAAGAGCACCCTCGAAACCATCAACTTGTTCGCGCGCATCGCAGGGGCCCCTCGCTTTGCCGTGCAGATTGGTGGGGCGATTGGCGCACGACTCACCGGATTGATCAGCGGACGCGCGGGCGCCGCTTCGCTGCGGGTCGTCGGCGCCGCGGTCAATTCGCTGTTCGGGATTCCGCCGAGCCTGCTCGAGAACCTCGACTGGACGACTCGATTCGACTGCCGCCAGACGCTGCACGCGCTCGAAGGCAGTGGCATCGCGGTCCCGCCGCTCGAAACCTACGCGCGATTACTGTGGGATTATTGGGAAGACGAACTCGACATCGACAGGCGCTTCAGCCCGGCGCTGGCGCGGGCCGTCCGCGGGCGTCGAGTGCTGATCACTGGCGCATCGGCGGGCATCGGCCGCGCCGCGGCAGTCAAACTGGGAGCTGCGGGCGCGCGGGTACTGCTGGTGGCGCGATCCGAAGAGCGACTCGAGCGCATTCGCGAATCGATCGAACGCGCGGGGGGCGAGGCATACGCTTATCCGGTGAACCTCGCGAGTGTCGAGCAATGCGACCTGCTCGCGAAGCGCGTGCTCGATGAGCACGGTGGCGTCGATATTCTGGTGAACAACGCAGGCCGCTCGATCCGACGCTCTCTCGACCTCGCGTACGAACGCCTTCACGACTACGAACGAACCATGCAGCTCAACTATTTCGGCGCGCTGAATCTCACCCTCCATTTCTTGCCGGGTATGCGCGAGCGGGGCGACGGACACATCGTCAACGTCTCGTCGTTGGGCGTCCAGACGGGAGAACCTCGATTCTCGGCTTATGTCGCGTCGAAGGCCGCTCTCGACGCCTTCTCGCGAGCGGCGTCGGGGGAACTCTTTGGAGACGGCGTTTCGATCACCACCATCTACATGCCGCTCGTTCGCACGGCAATGTCCAAGCCAACCCGACTCTACGACTTGCTGCCCGAACTCACTGCCGCGCAGGCTGCAGAATGGATCGCCCGCGCGATCGTGGATCGCCCGCGCCGGATCGCATTGACGGCCGCGGTGCTGGCCGAGGCCGTCTACCTCGTCGCGCCTCGCGTGGGCGACGCGGTGACCAATGCGCTGTTTCGCGCGTCACAACCGGATGTCTCGGTCGCATCGGTCCGCGACGCAGCCGGGGGTGCAGTTCGCGAATTCGCCCGACTGCTGCCCGGGCCGTTCAGGCCTCGGCCTGAACCGACGGCCGAGACGTCTCCTGACGAGGCAGCGCCATCGCGCTGAGTTCTTGAAATCCAGCCTCGAGGTCCTCGACGAGGTCGTGCAGATCCGGAACCGAGTCCCAGTCGGAGTTGAACCCCCAGAACAGACCTCCGTCGTAGCTGATCAGTGCAATGCCGAGGGCCTGGTTCGGAGCCAACGGAACGACCGGGTACGTCTCGAGCTGCCGCGCCCCCAACAGGTAGACCGGCACGCGCGGACCCGGGACGTTGGTGATGACCAGGTTTGCAACCGAACTCCGCGCCGCCCGACGGAAGAGCGGGGCCAGTAGCCGCGAGGGCAGCAGATCGATCGCCTGCCCCACGACGTCTCCCGCGCGCGATTGGCCCGAACCCTTCAGCTCGTGCGTAGTTTCGACGACTCGCAGCAGCCGCTGCCACGGATCGGCCTCGTCGAGAGGAAGGCGTGCAAGGAGTCCCGAAACGCGGTTGCCGAGCGCACCGCGCTCGTCCTGTTTGCGCATACTGACGGGAATGATCGCGCGAAAGTCCAGATCCTCGACGCTGACACCGCGACGAATCAGATAGTTTCGGAGCGCGCCACTCGCCACCGCGAGCACCACATCGTTCACGGTTCCGCCCGCGCGCGCGCCGATCGCGTGCACCTCCGCGAACGGCAGCCGCGTCCAGTCGAAGCGCCTGTGCGGTCCGATTTCGACATTCAGTGGTGTCGAAGAACCGCTGGTGACGGCATCCGTTGCGCTGTCGAACAATGCGCGGAATCCAGTCCCGGTGTCGGATGTCGAGGTCGCGTCGCTCCCGGATCCCTGCCGGATCGTTTTGAGCAGCGTGAAGGGCGCCTCCACCCGATGGCGCAGCTCTTCCATCACGAGTTGGGCACCGCCGGGTTCCGGCCGAGGTATCCACTCTTTGCGCGGTGCAGGTTTGTAGTCGGGGTCTGGCCCTACCAGCAGGTTGCCCATCGCGACACTCGAAATGCCGTCGGCCATGCAGTGGTGCAACTTGGAAATCAAGCCGAGTCGATTCCCTTCCAGGCCGTCGACGAACCAGTACTCCCAGAGCGGTTTTCCGCGGTCGAATTCCTGCGAGAGGATTCGCCCCGCCAGCCGCTTCAACAACCGGATGTCCCCGGGCGGCGGCAAAGCCGTGTGTCGCACGTGGAACTGGAGGTTGAAGCACGCGTCATCCACCCAGACGGGCTGCGCGAAGCCCGGCACCCACGCGAGCTTCTGACGAAACCTCGGCACCTTGTGGAGCTGCGCCTCGAGGAAGGCAAGGATGCGATCGATGTCGATCCCGCCACCTTCGCTGCGCAGCGGCTCGGCGTCGTAGATCGATACGGAGCCGATGTGCATGTGGGCGCGGCCGTCCTCCACCGAGAGGAAACTCAGGTCCATCGCCGAAAGTCGCTCGAAGTGCGCGTAGGCCATCCGGGAACTCCAATCCGTTGCTTCAGATTCTAACGCGACCTCGAGGGCGCGGGCCACAGCCAAAGTCGCCGAAGACGCGCGACAGCAGCGGCGAAATTGGGAGACATGGATTCTGCTCTTTCCAAGTCCTCAAGTCCGAGGCCCCCCCAACATTCTCATGATCATCTTGTCCATCAGACGTTTCGGAACGAGCAGTGCGAGCCTCTGTTTGAGGTCGTTGTTGATCCGATACATCACCCTCTTCTTCGGGTCGGTCGCGGCACGGAACACTACCGCTGCGACCTCCGCCGGCTCGGAAACTTTTTTCGGCATTCCCCGCGCCACCATCTCGCGAAGTTTTGGAAAATAGGGCTCGAAGCGGCTTCCTTCGGCTTCGACCTCGACACGCCTGGCGCCCTCGATCAGTTCGGTCCGAATCGCTCCGGGACGAATGATCGCTACATGCACACCGAAAAATTGCAGCTCGCGGCGCATCACATCCGAGAGGCACTCGAGCGCCATCTTGGTGGATTGATAGATCTGAAAGGGTGGCCGAAAAGGAGAAGACTCGCTTGCGATATTGATGATGCGGCCACGACTCTCGATCACCAGGTCCAAGCAGGCCTGAGAAACGATCAGCGCTCCGAACGTATTGACCATGAACCCATCAATGGTGCGTTGGGGTGGCGCTTCGCACACCGGATAGAAGCTGTTCACGCCGGCGTTGTTGACGATGACGTCGAGGCGTCCGCAACGATCGCGAATCAGCGCAGCCACGTCGGCCGCGGCTTCGATGTCGCTCACATCGTGCCGAGCGATGAGGTAGCGCGGGACGCCCTCGAGATCCTCCAGTAGTCCGACGTCGTAGTCGGTCGCGACAACGACATAGCCGCTCGCGTGAAAGACCTCGGCGATTGCGCGGCCCAGACCACGGCCGGCGCCAGTCACCAGTGCGCAAGGT